>NZ_JBCGFB010000106.1:0-20894 GCF_038752175.1 Nocardia sp. No.11
GGCGAGTGCCTGCGGGCGGCCCGCGCGCAGTTGGGCGAAGGCGAGGTCGCGCGGCGCGGCGAGCCGGTCGGCCTCGGCATCGGTGTCGGCGCAGATCGCCGAGGCGGCCACGATCGTGTACGGCTCGCTCAGCACGTCCGAGGGCCGGAAGTTGTCGCGATAGAGGGCCAGCGCGGCGGCGGTGTTGTCCGGGGCGATGTGATGGGCGAACGCGAAGGGCAGCCCGAGGACCGCCGCCACCTGGGCGCTGTAGCCGCTCGAGCCGAGCAGCCACACCGCCGGTTCGGTGCCGCGGCCGGGGCTGGCGACGATGCCTTCGCCGTCGGCGCCGCGGAAGAACCCGATCAGCGCGGTGAGCTCGCGGGGGAACGACTCGCCGCCGAGCCCTTCGGCGCTGCGGCGCAGGGCACGCGCGGTCACCGGATCGGTGCCGGGGGCACGGCCGATCCCCAGATCGATCCGGCCGGGATGCAGCGCCTCGAGCGTGCCGAACTGCTCGGCCACCACCAGAGGCGGATGGTTGGGCAGCATCACCCCGCCCGAACCGACCCGGATGCGCGAGGTCGAGGCCGCCAGATGCGCCAGCACGACCGCGGGCGCCGAGCTGGCGATGCCGGGCATGTTGTGGTGCTCGGCCACCCAGAATCGGCGAAAGCCCAGTTCCTCGGCGTGCTGGGCCAGCCGCGTGGTGGCGCGCAGGGCATCGCCCGCGCTCACGTCGGCTTGCACCGGCGCCAGATCCAGAACCGACAGCGTGACCGCGCTCATGAGCCTCCTCGACCGTGACGAACCCCCGCAAGGGGCAACTCGTGCGCGGCGGCCGGTATTTCCGTGCCCGCGGTGGGGGTGACTGGGGCCACGCTTGCCGGGCGGTAGCGTGCAGGACTGATCGACGCGACGGAAGGACACGATCCATGTCAGCTGACGGCCCCGGGCTATCCACCGCAGCCGTGCAGGCGCCCACTCCGACGACCGAATCGGAGGGCTACGCGCGGGGGCTGAGCCCGCGCACCATCCAGATGATCGCCATCGGCGGCGCGATCGGCACCGGCCTGTTCTACGGCTCCGGCACCGCCATCGAGCAGGCCGGGCCGTCGTTGATCCTGGCCTACCTGGCCGCGGGCCTGGCGATCTTCGTCATCATGCGCGCGCTCGGTGAGTTGCTGACCTATCGACCGGTGTCGGGCAGCTTCGCCGAATACGCGCACGAATTCCTCGGCCGCTTCGCCGGTTTCGCCACCGGATGGTCGTACTGGGCGGTGTGGGTGTCGACCTGCATGGCCGAGATCACCGTCGCGGGCAAATACGTGCAGTACTGGTTCGACATCCCGCAGTGGGTGACCGCGCTGGTGGTGCTGGCGGTGCTGTTCGCCGCGAACCTGATCTCGGTCCGGATCTTCGGCGAGGGCGAGTTCTGGTTCTCGGCCATCAAGGTGACCGCGATCCTGGCGATGATCCTGATCGGCATCGGCGTGCTCGTGTTCGGCTTCGGCCATGCCGCGAACCCGACGGTGACCAACCTGTGGGCCGACGGCGGGGTCTTCCCGCACGGCTTCGGGCAGACCCTGCTGGTGCTGCAGATCGTCGTGTTCGCCTATGTGGGTGTGGAACTGGTGGGTGTGACGGCCGGGGAGGCCCGCGATCCGAAGGCCACCCTGCGCAAGGCGATCAATACGCTGCCGTTCCGCATCGGCCTGTTCTATGTCGGCGCGCTCGTGGTGATCATGTCGGTGGCGAGCTGGCGGACCTTCCATGCGGGCCGCAGCCCGTTCGTGGAGGTGTTCGAGCAGATCGGTATTCCCGCCGCCGCGGGCATCATCAACTTCGTGCTGCTCACCGCGGCGCTGTCGTCGTGCAACTCCGGCATCTACTCCACCGGCCGGATGCTGCGCAGCCTCGCGCTGCGCGACGAGGCGCCCGTCGGCTTCGCGAAGCTGAGCAAGCAGTCGGTGCCGTTCACCGGCATCTGCGCCTCGGCCGCGGCGATGGTCATCGGCGTCGTGGTCAACCTGATCTCGCCGGACAAGGCCTTCGCCTACATCACCTCGGTCAGCACCGTCGGCATCATCGTCGTGTGGGGCGTGATCCTGATGTGCCACCTGAAGTATCGCGCCAAGGTTCGGGCGGGGGAGCTGCCCGCCAGTGACTACCGGCTGCCCGGCGCGCCCGTGACGAACTGGGCCGCACTGGGATTCCTCGGCCTGGTCGTGGTCCTGCTGCTGTGGACCGACGGTGGGCGCACCGCGCTGGTCGTCGGCGCGGTCTGGGCGGCGCTGGTGTGCCTGGGCTACTACGCCTTCGGCCGCCGTGGCGTCGCGCACACCGGCTGAGCAGCACCCCCGTTTGCTGGAAAGCCGCTGGCAGACAAGCGTTTTCTGTCATACCCCACCGGTATCGTCGAAGGGTCACACAAACGAGCCCGGCGCGAGTGTGGCCGGGCGGTGCGAGAACGGGGGCACGGGGATGAGTGACGACGACCGTGGCGATCTGCAGCCACCGAGCAGGCATGGGACCACCTGGCGCGAATCGGAGTACCGGGTCCTGGCCGACGATCTGCGCGCGGGGGCCGACCTGGCGCGCACCGCGAGGACGGTGGGGCGCACCGAGTCCGCGGTGCGCGCGGCCCTCCGCAATTTCGTGCCACCCGAGGAACGGGTGCCGACGGCCGAGCGGGAACGCTGGATTCGCGGCAGGCTGGTCGCCGAGCCCGAATGGGATTGGTGGGCGGTGGTCGTCGATCAGCACCGCCGCACCCGCAGCGGGCTGTGGTTCACCCGGCACGAACACTGCGCCCGGATCGGCTGGCGCCGGCGCACGCCGATGACCGCGCTGGCGCAGGAATTGGGGACCTCGGAGCTGTCGGCGGCCGAGCTGCTGCGCTCGCTCGGGCTCGTCGCGAGCCTCGAGGAGGCGGCCGACCAGCTGGGCGCGACGCCGGGACTGGCCCTGGCCAAGCGGGTCTCGGCCCGCCGCGACGACGCCGTCGGCGCCCGGTGGATCCTGGTGATCGACGGCGCGGCGGGCACCACCCGCTCCCGCAACGCCCCGGTCCGCAGGCAGGTCTCCCTGCACGAGACCCGCGCGGCCGCCGAGGCAGAACGCGATCGTGTGCTGGCCTGGCACGCGCGCGTCGGTGTCGGCGAACCGGAATCGACGGTGTGGTGGACCATCGCCGAGCGCGGCCTCGGCGCGACCACCGGCCACACCCGCTGCGGCACCTTCGATCCCACCGCGGCGTTCGGCGGCCCGGTCCGGGCCGAGGCGCTCACGGTCGGTGACGTCATTCGCGTCGGCGTCCCCGACGGCGGCTTCCTCCAGGACCGGATCACCGCGATCGCGCAGGTGGGCCCGGGCGCGCCGATCGTCGTCGACCTGGCGCCCGTGGCCAATTCACGGGTACGCCGGGTCGTCGAGTTCGCGCCGGGCGAGGTCGTCGACGTGGTGCGTGGCCTGGCGGAACGCGCGAGCTGACGCTCAGTGCCGAGGTGATCCGCGCAGCACCGCCCGGATCACCTCGGTACGCAACGGGAAGTCGAACTCGCCCTGTGCGGTCTCCGGTGTCGCGCGCAGGTAGTCCCGGATGCGGTCGAGCAGCGCGGTGCGCTGCTCCGGGGAGATCACCACGGTGTGCGAATGGGTGCCGATCGTCGTGACCAGCGATTCGGCGGTGCGTCGCTGTGCGTGCGTGAACTCCGCCTTCTCGAATGCCGTGAACAGTGGATGCGCCGGGAGCTGGTCCTCGGTCTCGGACGGGGTGAACGACACCGCCGACCGGGAGATCCGCTTGAGCCCGGCCACCCACTCGGTGCTGTCGTCGTCGGTATTCCAGAACGCCGCGAACACCCCACCCGGCCGCAGGACCCGCGCGATCTCGGGGAACGCGCTGTCCTGATCGAACCAGTGGAACGCCTGCCCGGCGACCACCGCGTCCACCGAGTCGTCGGGCAGCGGAATCGCCTCCGCCGCACCGGCGAGCGCCCTCACCGCCGGATACCGCCGCACCAGCTCCGCGAGCATCGCCGCATCGGGTTCGACCGCGATGGCCGTCGCTCCGGCCGCCAGCAATCCGTCGGTCAGCTTGCCGGTGCCCGCGCCCAGATCGAGGACCACCGGGTCTGTCCGCCCGACCCGGGCCAATGCCCACCGGATCGCGGCCGCCGCGTAGTCCGGCCGGTGCTCGGCGTACACCGCGGCCTGCGCCCCGAACGACCTCGCCCGACTCGCCCGTCGCCCCGCCGGATCCGTCGAATCCCCTGTTCCCCACACCGTCTCGACCCTACCGGCGCGCACCCCGGCGGTGCAGCGCAGCTCCGCCGGTGGCGTCCGATCGTTCGGCACTGCGCCGAGAGCTCGTGTGGCCGAGCGGGTTCGATCGGCCCAGTATCTAGCGCGTGTGTCGTGGCCGCTGGCAGTGAGGGTTCGGTGCCGCGACCGAATGCTCGTGCGGCGTAGCGGGGATCAGTCGACCTGGACGTCGGCGGGGGCGGTGGGCCGTGCGCCGGGCATGGTGGCCGCGGCGGCGAGCAGGACGACCGACATGGCCAGGAGGGTGACGAACACCAGGTGGATCGCGTCGGCGAGTTCGCCGGGGTCCGGGCGGTCGGCCGCGTCGACCCGCGCGTTGACGATGGCGCCGAAGACGGCGACGCCGACCGCGCTGCCGATGGAGCGGGCGAACATGGTCGCCGAGGTGACGACGCCGCGCTCGGACCAGGCCGCGTCGGTCTGGGCGGCGATCAGCGTCGGGTTGGCGACCAGGCCCATGCCCGCGCCGATGAGGAAACAGGCGCCCGCGAGCTGCCACGGACTCGCGTGATCGCCGATCGGCAGCAGCGTCAGGCAGCCGAGGACCGCGATCACGCTGCCGATGAGCGCGGTCGTGCGGAAGCCGAGTCGCAGGTAGAACCGGCCTGCTTGGGAGGCGGTGATCGGCCAGCCGATGGTCAGGGCGCCGACGGTGAGGCCGGCGAGGGTGGCGGTGGTGCCGAGGACGCCCTGGGCGAAGGTCGGGACATAGGAGGTGAGCCCGAGCACGATCGCGCCGATCAGCATCGACACCGCGCTCGCCGCGACGACCACCCGGCGGGTGAAGATCCACAGCGGCAGAATCGGATTCGCGGTGCGGTGCTCGACGACGCCGACGACGACCAGCACGACGGCGCTGCCCGCGAACAGCGCCAGGCTGACGGGGGAGTTCCACGCCCACGACTGGCCGCCCTCGAGCAACGCGAGGATCAGCGCGCCCGCGCCGAGGGTGAGCAGGGCCGCGCCGAGATAGTCGACGTGTCCGCGCGCCCGGCGCGGGGCCGGCTCGGTGAAGTTGCGCAGCAGCATCACCCCGGCCAGCGCCGCCAGCGGCAGGTTGACCAGGAAGATCCAGCGCCAGCTGGCGAAATCGGCGAAGGCGCCGCCGACCAGGGGGCCGAGCACCGCCGATCCGGCCCACACCCCGGCCAGATAGCCCTGTACCTTGGCCCGCTCGGGCAGGGTGTACAGGTCGGCAGCGATGACCATCGTCATCGGCTGGATCGCGCCCGCGCCGATGCCCTGGATCGCCCGGAACGCGATCAGCGCCACCATGCTCGTGGCGAGCCCACACAGCAGCGAGCCCAGCGCGAACACCGCGATGCCGAACAGGATCACCGGTTTGCGGCCGACGGTGTCGGCGATCTTGCCGTAGATCGGCACCGTCACGGCCTGGGTGAGCAGATAGATCGAGAACAACCACGGGAACAGCGCGAATCCGCCGAGATCGCTGGTGATGGTCAGGACGCCGGTGGCGATGATCGTCGAGTCCAGCGCGATCAGACTCGTCGACATCATCAGCGAGGCCAGGATCGCGCCGCGTTCGGAGCGCAGCCCGACCGCGGGACCTGCGGTATCGGTCGCCACCACCGCTCCCTTCATGAGCTCAACTAAACAAATACAAAGTATCGTCCCAGGAATTCGGGTGCACCCGAACGGACCCAAGGGGCGCGGTCAGTCCGCGGCGGCGGCGGCGAAGGTGGCGGCGATATCGGCCGCGGTCACCTTGGCGAGTTCGACGAAGAACGGCACCCGTTCGTCGATCATCAGCGTGACCGGCCCACGCAGGCCGAGCGCGAAACGGCACCGGCCCTGCGGGTCGAGGATGGGCATGCCGATGGTGCGGTAGCCCGGATCGAGCTCCCGGTCGTTGAAGGCGTAGCCGCGGGCCCGGGTCGCGACCAGTTCCGCGCGCATCTCCTCGGCGTTCGACACCGACCGCTCGGTGCCCTCTTCGTAAGGAAGGGAACGCAATTCGTCGTTGTCGACGTCGGACCATGCGAGCAGTGCCTTGCCGAGCGCGCTCGCGTGCAGCGGCAGGCGCACGCCCTGTAGCTCGTGCCCGTCGCTCTCGCGCCAGCGGCTCGTGCCGAGCAACACCGCGTGGATGCCGTGGCGGGTGGCGACCGACCCGGTGGCGCCGGTGGTGGCCGCGAGCTGCTCGAGATACGGCTCGGCGAGGTAGATCTTGTGCTGGCGGTAGGCGATCTGCCCGTACTCGGCCAGCGCGCCACCCATGCGGTAACGGCTCGATTCGGCGTCCTTCTCCAGGAATCCGGCCTGCACGAGGGCGCTGAGCAGTCGGTGGGTGGTGCTCACCGCCAGGCCCTGGGCGCGCGCGACCTCGGAGACGCCCCGTTCCTCGCCGCCGCGGAAGCAATCGAGTACCGACAGGGCCCGGGTCACGGTCTGCACGCTGGAGGTCTCCACGGAGCCGACGGTAACACAGCGGTTCGGCGAGACGCCTCGTCATCTTTCCGATATTCGGAAAGGGATGGGGGTCTGTCGCGGAAGTGGCTATAGATCGCCCGATCGGCGGCTGTCAAGCTTTCCGATCCTTGGAAAGACATACCTCGTTCGGCGACAGGGCCGCTCCTACGCTGCGAAAGCACTACCCGCCCTTCCCCGAACACAGGAGCCCCGATGTCCCGCAGGCTGCCGGCCTTCTCGAGGATCGCGCTCGCGATCGTCCCCGTCGTCGCCCTCGTCGCGGCGTGTGGCTCCGGCTCCACGCCCGAACCGGGCGCGCAGGCCTCGTTCGTTCTCAAGGTCACCGATCCGGGCAATACCGGACCGCTCGCGGTCGGCAAGCGCGACGGCACTTTCGACGCGGCCCTGGCTCCGCTCGGCGCGAAGATCCAATGGGTCAGCACCACACCGGGTTTCAGCTCGATGCTGAAACTGTTCAACACCGAGGAGCTCGACGTCTCCGGCGCCGCGTTCAGCCCCGTCGTGGGGGCGCTGTCCAAGGACGTCGGCGTCAAGATCGTCGCCGTGGCCGATCCCGCCGGTCAGGATCAGAGCGGCATCGTCGTCACCCCCGAGTCCGGGGTCACCTCGGTCGCCGGGCTGGTCGGCAAGCGGATCGCGGTCAACCCCGCGGGCAAGGGCGAGTACATCACCCTGAAAGCCCTGGCACAGGCCGGCATTCCGGCCGACGAGGTGACCAGGGTCCCGCTGCAGCAGAAGGACGCCGCCTCGGCCTTCGCCACCGGCAAGGTCGACGCCTGGGCCTCGTTCCTGGTGCCCTACCAGGAGGCCAAGGCCGCCGGCGCCCGCGAGATCGTCACCGAGAAGGCCATCGGCTCGCACGACAACACCGTGGTCGTGTTCCGCACCGAGGTCCTCGAGCAGCGCCCGGACGTCGCCGCCAAGTACCTGGAAGTGCTGCAGGGACTCACCGCCGAGCAGAAGGCCGCGCCCGCCGACTTCGAAAACGTCTTCGACAAGACCGGTCCGCGCGCGCTGACCGGTGACCGCCTCGCCGACGCCGTGCGGGTGGGCTCCGAGGTCACCGTGCCGCGCCTGCCCGCCGAATCCGACGCCGCCGCCCTGGCCGACGTGGTGAACACCTTTGCCGACAACGGCGTGATCAGCCGTCGGATCACCGCCGCCGACATCTTCTACGACCTGCGCTCCAAGCTCAGCCCCGAGCAGCTGGCAGCACTGAAGGAAAAGTGACATGACCACCCTCGAACTGGCGCCGCCGCGGGCCCGGGTCACCGGGCAGCGTCCTCGGTGGCTGTCCCTCGGCCTGCGTGCCGCGCTGCCCGCGGCCATCGTGGCGGCCTGGTGGGTCGGCTCGGCGAGCGGGGCGATCTCGCCCCGGGTGATCGCGAGCCCCGGCGCGGTCTGGGCGGCCTTGCTGGAACTGCTCGACGGCGGCCGGCTGATCGACTTCGCGCTGGCCTCCTTCGGCCGGGCCGCCGCCGGCGTCGCGATCGGCGTCTCGGTGGGCCTGGTGCTCGGGCTGCTGTCGGGGCTGTCGAGCCTCGGCGAGGAACTGGTCGACTCGACGATGCAGATCGTGCGTGCGGTGCCCTTCCTCGCGCTGGTCCCGCTGTTCATCTCGTGGTTCGGTATCGACGAGCTCTACAAGGTGCTGCTCATCGCGGTGGCGACCACCGCGCCGATGTATGCCTACACCTATCTGGGCGTGCGCAATGTCGACCGCAAGATGGTCGAGGCCGCGCGCAGTTTCGGACTCACCGGCACCCGGCTGGTCGCCGAGGTGATCGTGCCCGCCGCGCTGCCCGGCATCCTGATGGCGCTGCGGATCTGCCTGTCGATCAGCATCACCGGCCTCATCGCCGCCGAGCAGGTCGGCACGCAGGAGGGCGTCGGCTATCTGGTGACGCTGGCCCAGGAATACAACCGCACCGACTACATGGTGCTGTGCGTCGTGCTCTACGCGCTGCTCGGTCTGGTGTTCGACGCACTCGTACGGCTCGCGGAACGCTACGCGATGCCCTGGCGCAAGCAGGTGGCGATCCGATGACCACGACAGCGGCCGCGCCCGTCGAGCCTGCGGTCGATCAGCAGGCGCCGGTGGCGGTCTCGATCACCGGGCTGCGCAAGGCCTTCGGCGACAAGACGGTGCTCGACGGCGTCGACCTGACCATCCGGCGCGGCGAGTTCGTCGTGCTGCTCGGTCCGAGCGGCACCGGCAAGACCACGCTGCTGCGCCTGCTCACCGGCCTGGAGGTGCCCGATGCCGGGGAGGTGCTGGTGCCGCCGCGCCGCACCACGGTCTATCAGGAGCCCCGGTTGATCCCGTCCAAGCGGGTGCTGGCCAATGTGCTCGTCGGTCTGCGCCGCACCAAAGCGCAGCGCGAAGCGGGTCTGCGGGCCCTGAGCGAAGTGCACCTCGACGGCAAGGCGGGCCAGTGGCCCGCCACCCTGTCCGGCGGCGAGGCCCAGCGCGCCGCCCTGGCCAGGGCCCTGGTCCGGGAACCGGAACTGCTGCTGCTCGACGAGCCGTTCGCCGCGCTGGACGCGCTGACCCGGCTCCAGATGCAGGACCTGGTCGGCGATCTCGTCGCCCGGCACCGCCCCGCCGTCCTCATGGTCACCCACGACGTCGACGAGGCGATCCGGCTCGCCGACCGGGTGATCATCCTCGACCACGGTCGCTTCGCCGTCGACGAGGCCATCGACCTGCCCCGGCCGCGTGACCACGCGGCACCCGAAACCCTCGGTTACCGAACGCAATTCCTCGCCCAACTGGGCGTCGGACCACACATCAGGAGCCTGTCATGACCGAAACCCTGTGGTACACCCGCTGCCCCGTGCCGACCGCGAGCGGTCTCGCGCACAGCCTCGGCTGGCTCGGCGAGACCGCCGCGAGCGCCGGCCTCGACTTCGGTGTCCTGCAGGACGCGGGCCCCGAACTCGCCGGCCACCACTTCCTGCACGATCTGTCCGGACTGATCCGCGAGGGCGGCAACGTGCCCGCGCTGGCGGCCCGGGCGCAGGGCTCGCCCACCCGGCTGATCGGCCTGACCTGGATCGACGAATCCCAGGCGATCCTCGTCGGCCCCGACTCGCCGGTCACCGACGCGGCGGGCCTGGCCGGACTGCGGCTCGGCGTGCCCGCCTGGGCGCAGGACCAGGCCCGCAGCTTCCCGCGGGCGATGGCACTGCACGGTTTCGCCAACGCGCTGCGCCCGGCCGGGCTGACCTTGGCCGACGTGCGCGTCACCGAACTCGACGTCGACCGGGATCCGCAGGTACGCACCGCGATCCAGTCGGCCCGCCGGTCCACCACCTGGGGTGTCGAGGAACTGCTGGCGGGCACGGTCGACGCCGTCTACGTCAAGGGCGCCCGCGCGCAGGAGGTCGCGCGGGAGCACGGGCTGCGCGTCGCGGTCGACCTGGACGCCTCGGCCACCAAGCACTTGCGCGTCAACAACGGGACCCCGCGACCGATCACGGTGCACGCGGACCTGCTCGAATCCCGGCCCGAGGTCGTCGTCGGCTTCCTCGCGCAGAGCCTGCGCGCCGCCGACTGGGCCGCCGGGGACCTCGACAGGGTCCGCGCGGTGCTGCAACGCGAAACGCTGTCCGGCCCCGAGGGTGTCGTCGCCGCCTACGGCGACGAGTTCCATCGTGGGCTGCACCCGTCGCTGAGCGAGGAACGCATCGAACTGCTCGGCGTGCAGAAGCAGTTCCTCTACGCCCACGGCTTCCTGGCCGCGGACTTCGACCTCGAATCCTGGGTCGCCGCCGAGCCGTTGGCCCGGGCGAAGGAACTCGTCGCCGCCGAGCGGGTGCCCGCATGACCGAGTTCGTCTGGACCCTGCCCAGTCGGGGCGACGGTCGCCGCGCCGTCCCCGCGCTGCGCGGTCGTGGCGGATTCGGGCCGCAGGCGCCGCGCACCGAGGCCACCGATGTGCGTCCCGGCCGGTTCGGCCCGTTCGACGATCTCGCCCAGATCGTCGACGCCGCGGAACTCAACGGCTTCGACGGCGTACTCGCGCCCTATGATCCACTCGGCGAGGAATCCTGGATCGTCGCCGGCGCCGCGCTGCGCTCGACCCGCTACGCGCGGGTCACCGTCGAATTCCAGCCCGCCTTCGGCACACCGGTGTACGCGGCCAAGATCTCGGCCACGCTGCAGCGGCATTCGCGGGGCAGGCTGAACTGGCGGCTCGCGGTCGAGACCGACGACGCCGAGGCCCGCTCGCGCGGCGACCAGGTCGGCGGGGACCAGCGCTACCGGCGCGCCGCGGAGTTCCTCACCGTCGCCCGCGGGGTGTGGAACGAAACCGAGGTCGGCGCGGCCGGATTCGCGGGCACCGGGTTCGAATACGCGGGGCAGTACTACGACGTGATCGACGGCGGGTTCCGTGGCATCCTGTCCGGCCTGCCGTTCCCGACGGTCCATCTGAGCGGCACCTCGGCGGCCGCGCTGGAGCTGTCGGCCGCGCACGGCGACGTCCACGTCTTCGGCGAGGAACTCGACGGGATCTCCCGCGCCGCCGCGGAACTGGGGGAGCGGGCCGCCGCCGTGGGCCGCCGGGTCCGGGTGGCGCTCGACCTGCCGATCATCGCCAGGGAGACCGAGGACGAGGCCTGGGCGCGCGTGCACCGTCAGTGGGAGGAGCTGGGCCGCACCGATTCCGCGGCCGCGCACGCTCTCGGCGACGGCCGCTGGGCCGGCTTCGACGCGCTCGGCTACGGACAGCGCATCGGCCTGGTCGGCAGCTACGAACAGGTGGCCCGTCAGCTGTCGGTCTACGAGCTCGCCGGCGTGCAGAGCTTCGTGCTGTCCGGTCATCCGCAGATCGAGGAGATCCACCGCGCGGGCGAACACCTGCTGTTCCTCGCCGACCCGGCAGGCCGCACCCTCAGCACCGCGCAGGAGCTCACCGCATGACCATCGACGTCTACTGGCGCATCGGCATGGAAGGCGACCACGCCTCCCTGCGTACCCCGCGCCGCTACAACCGCGGCAACGCCGGCGGCTACGGTCCCGGCAATCTCGCCCCCGCCATCCGCGGCGGCGCCCTGGACGAGTACAGCTATCTCGACCACGTCGCCGCCGTCGCCAAGGCCTCCGAATCGGCGGGCTTCCTCGGCGGTCTGCTCCCGTCGTTCCCGGTGACCGACGATCCGTGGGCCGTGGCGTCCGCGCTGGCCGCCGAGACCACCACCTACCGCTTCATGGTCGCCTTCCAGCCCGGGTTCCTGCACCCGGTGCAGGCGGCCAGGATGTCGGCGAGCCTGCAGCGCGCCACCGGCGGCAGGCTGGTCTACAACATCATCAGCGGCGGCGGGGGACCGGCGCAATTGTGGTGGGGCGACAAGGTGTCCCACGACGACCGCTACGCGCGCACCAGCGAATTCCTCGACGTCCTGCGCGGTGTGTGGGACGGCGAACCGTTCGACCACGACGGTCGCTTCTTCCGCACCGCCGGGGCCGCGCTGCCGTCCGGTCTGGCCGGGCAGCCGTTCCCCGAGGTGTACTTCTCGGGGTCCTCCGGCGCCGCGGTGGCCGCCGCGGGCCGCCACGCCGACTACTACCTGTCCTGGCTCGAGCCGTTCGCGGACCTGCGCGCCAAGTTCGACGGTGTCCGGCGCAACGCCGAAACACTTGGCCGTGCACCGAAGTTCGCGGTCCGCGTCGACGTCGTCGCCCGGCACACCGAGGAAGCGGCCTGGGCCGAGATCGAGAAGGGCTGGGCCTTCGTCGACCGCGACGCCGCCAACCGCGCCGCCCAGGGCGACTCGGTCGGCGCGGCCAGGATCGCCGGCTGGGTGCCCGAGACCATCACCGGCTACCGCGATCTGGAAGTCCAGCCCAATGTCTGGTGCGGCTTCAGCCTGATCCGCGGCGGACCCGCCTTCGGTCTCGTCGGCAGCTACGAGCAGGTCGCGCAGCGGCTCGACGAACTCATCGACCTCGGCGTCGACGCCTTCATCCTCGCGGGCAACCCGCACCTGGAGGAGGCCTACCGGGTGGGCGAGGAAGTGCTGCCCCTGCTCGGCCGATCCCGGCTCACCACCCCGTCCACCGACACCGTCCTCGCGACGGTCCGATAATCATAGGAGTCCTTCGATGACCACCACCGAAACCCGTCTGCCGGAGGCCGTCGCGGCCTTCGTCGCGGCGGCGACCCGCGACGCCGAGACCGCGTTCCGGGTGTTCCGCGAGACCGGCACCGTCACCGGCAACGGCACTGTCAACTTCGTCGAGCGGGTGCCGGGCGAGGAGATCGCCGTCGCGCTCAACGAGCCCGGCCCGTGGGCGGCCGAGCGCACCGTCGAACCCGTCGTCGCCACCTTCGACGGGCACGTGCTGTCCGGCAAGGGATCCGCCGGTTTCGTGACCGGCTACGCCGAGGTGTTCCGCGCGCATCCGGAGATCACCTCCGTCGTGCACATCCACACCCCGTGGCTCGGTGGCTGGGCGCAGACCCATCGCACCCTGCCGATCCGCTACGCCGCCGCCCAGCGGCTGACCCTGTCGCGGGAGATCCCGCCGCACATCGACCGCACCATCGGGGCGGGCGAGTTCATCCTGAACAAGCTCGAGACCGACCCGCACCTGGTCGCGATCTTCGAGGCCAACGGTGGTGCCAATGTGCTCGGCCGGGCCGGACTGCTGGAACTGGCCGAGTTCGTCGTCCTGCTCGAGGAGGGCGCGCAGTATCAGGCCATCGCCGAAACCCTCGGCGGCTCGGTCGAATTCGATCCCTCCAATCTCGCGGTGCAGTGGCACCGGAGCGGCCTGGCCGAGGAGGCCCGTCGGCTCGGCCTGATCGGAGACGCCCGATGAGCCTGCGCGTCGGGTACTTCCCGCACAACAACTCGCTGTTCGTCCTGCGCCACCGGGGCATCCTGGAGCGCGCGATCCCCGACGTCGAGTGGGTCGATCTGCGCGCCCTGCCGCAGGCCGAGCGCGTCGACCCCACGACCGGTCTGCCCGGCGAGCACTCGGATTGGTTGTTCACCGAAGGCGGCTACGACATCATCGGCACCGGCTTCACCCCGCCGTTGACCGCGCTGGCCAATCAGCGCGACATCGTCTACCTCGGCATCTCCGGCCCGCGGGTGGAGAACGGCAGGCTGGTGGCGACCGCCGCGAGCGGCATCACCTCCGCCGCCGACCTGAAGGGCAAGCGGGTCGGCATCGCGCACGGTTCGTGGCAGACCACACTGCTGCTGTTCGCCCTCGACCGGGTCGGGCTCAGCTGGGCCGATGTCGAGCCCGTCGACGTCGACGTGCGCGGTGGCGGCGCCGCGCTGCTGTCCGGGGAACTCGACGCGTGGGTCGGCACCTATCCCGGCCTGCGGGAGGTCGAGGCCGCCACGGAGTTGACCACGCTGGTCGACACCGCGTCGGTGTTCAGTCACCCGTCGCTGTGGTTCACCCGCCGCGATCTCGCCGAGCACAACCGGGCCGCGGTCGAGGCGGTGCTGGCCGCGCTGCAGGAGTCCGACGCCTGGATCGTCGCCGACCCGCGCGCGGCCGCCCAGTACTTCGTCGACGACGCGCGGTCTCGCGACCTGCCCGCCGACCTGGACGCCTGGGAAGCCGCGCTGCGCGGCCGCCCGTTCGGCGTGCACCCGGTGAGCGAGGACTTCCTCGACGAACAGCAGCGCGCCGCCGACCTGCTCGCCGCCAACGGTCTGCTCCCGCGCGCGGTCGACGTGCGCTCGGCGGTCCTGCCGTGGATCGGGGAGATCCTGGCCGAGAAGGCGCCCGCCGCGGTCTGAGCCCGAGCCGACGATGCCCCGGAACCGAATCGGTCCCGGGGCATCGGTCGGTGTGGGTTAGTCGCGCTGTGCGCCGGTGACCCACACCGGTCCGGTGAGCAGCCAGATCACGGTGATCACCCCGAGCGAACCGAACACGCCCATGAGTTGCTCGCGCTGCTGGGCGTCGGCCACCGTGTAGCTCAGCGCCAGTGTGAGCGCGCCGGCGATGGCCGCCGCACCGAGCCAGCGCGCGAAGTCGGCCCACTCCTTGCGGGTGCGTTCGGGACCGTACTTCGGCACCTTCACCGGCGGCGGTCCACCGGCGAAGCGGTAGGCGAAGCGCGCGTCGAGCCACTCGATCAGCCGATGCCCGAACATCACCGTGCAGCCGAGATAGATGCCGGCCAGCCGGTGGGCGAAACCCACCTCGCCGCCGCGGTGCAGATCGATGGCCACCGCGACCACCAGGACCACGTCCAGCACCGGAACCAGCGCCAGCGTGATCAGGCCCGCGCGGCGCAGCCGCACCACATAGCGCAGCAGCAGACCACCCACCACCAGCACCCAGAAACCGACCTCGCACGCGGCGATCGTCAGCAGTACGGGGTTGTTCAATGCGTCCATTTCCCTACTGTGCCGGGCCCACCGGTGCGTCGTCGTCCCGCTGACGGCGCGGGTGTGGTCCACCTTTCGGGGGACCCGAGGCGCGGTCGCGGTGTGCTGAAATGAGGCATGCCCGCTGCCCGCCCGTCCCTGTCCCGGCTCGTGGCGGTGTTCGACACCGCGACCGCGGCCGCCGTCGGGGTGTTCCTGGTCGGGGTGCTGTTGTGGGTCGCCGGCGGCTGGCCGGTGGTGATGGATCGCGATCTGTATCCGGCCGCCGCGAAGCTGGCGCTGCTGTGCGCGGCCTTCGCGATCCAGCTGACCGCGCAACGCAGGCCGGGCCTGGCCTTCGGGCTGATGGTCGTGCTGCTGGCCGGTGACTTCGTTCTCGGACCGTCGTTGCCGCTGTGGATCGCGCTGTCGGACGTGATCTACCTGGCCGTCAGCACCGGGTCGGATCGGCTCGGCGCGGTGGTCGCCGGGTTCGCGCTCGCGGTGACCGCGGGCGGAGCTCTGCTGGCGCTGACCGTGCTGGGGCTCAGGGCGGCCATCTACACCGTCCTGATCGCTGTCGCGATCACCTGGTCACCGGTGGGCTACGCCCGGTCGGTGCGGGCCTCGCGCCGCATGGTCGGGGTCGAACGCGCCGCGGCCAGAGCCGAACTCGCGGCACGCGACGCCGAGCGATCGGCCGCGCTCGGTGACGAACGCAGACGGGTCGCCCGGGACCTGCACGACACCGTCGCCGGTCACCTGTCGGCGGTCGCGATCCTGGCCGAGGTGGCGCAGAAGAAGCCCGGTGATACCGCCGTCCTGCAATCGATCCGCGCAGGCAGCCTGGCCGCGCTCGACGAGATGCGCGCGACGATCGACCTGCTGACCTCCCCCGGCGACACCGCCGTCACGGCGCGGCTCTCCTCCCTGGACGGGCTGATCGACGCCGCCGAGGCGGCGGGCGGGACGGTGACCCTGCGACGCCAACCCGACCTGCCGCTGTCCACCGCCGTGGAAGCGGTGCTCACCCGCATCCTGAGCGAGACGATCGCGAACGCGACCAAGCACGCGCCGGGCGCGCCACTGGCCATCGACGTGCGCCGCGACGCGGGCCGGGTGGTCGTGACGGCCGCGAATCCGATCCCGCCGGGTCGGCCCGAGGGGGAAGGAAACGGATTGCGCAACATGATCTTCCGCGCCGAATCGATCGACGGCACTCTCACCGCGGGCGCCGAGGACGGCATCTGGCGCGTGCGCGCGCGGCTGCCGCTGGGGGAGCGATGACGGTCACGGTGGTGGTGGCCGACGATCACGCCACGATCCGGGCCGGGATCACCATGCTGCTCGAGTCGTCCGGGCAGATCCGGGTCGTCGGCGAGGCCGGCGACGGTGTCGCCGCGCTCCGCCAGACCCGCGCGCTGCGTCCGGACGTGGTGCTGATGGACGTGCGCATGCCGCGCGTCGACGGGCTCGAGGCCACCGCGGCGGTCGTCGCCGAGACGGCCGCGAAGGTCCTGGTGCTCACCACCTTCGCCATCGACGACTACGTCCTGGGCGCGCTTGCGGCGGGGGCGAGTGGCTTCCTGCTCAAATCCGTCGGTGGCGACGAGCTGGTGCGTGCCGTCCTCGCCGTCGCCGACGGTGACGCGGTGCTCGACCCGAAGGTGACCCGCGCGGTGATCGCCGCGCTGCCCCCGGCGACGACACAGGCGCCGCCGCCGGACCTGTCCGCCCTCACCGACCGCGAACGACAGGTGCTCGCCGGTCTGGGGGCCGGGCTGTCGAACCAGCAGATCGGCGGCCGCCTGCACATCGGCGAAGCCACCGTGAAGACCCACGTCTCGCGGGTGCTGACCAAACTCGGTGTGCAATCGCGCGTCCAAGCCGCGGTGATCGCCACCCAGGCGGGGCTGGAACCGTCCTGACCGTGCCACGGCGATGCCCCCGCGGACCGGTGTCGGTCGCGGGGGCATCGGGGTCGGCGGGGCGGTGATCAGCGTGCGGGGTGTGGGTCCGTCCGATCGTGACGGATCCGTCGAGATTCAAACCAATAGGTCAGGGAGACGGTGGCGTAGGAAGCCACGACCACTGCTGCGGTCACCAGAAGAAGCGCGACGATCAAGGAAATCAGGAAAGCCATGTGCCCTCCTCGCGGTACGGTAGATATGCGATGAAGGTGGTGGTCAGCGCCTCGTCGCGCCGATTCCGGACAAGCCCCGCGCTGTCGATAGTAGGGGCACGGCGCGACGGTGACACGGCCCGACGAGTGTGACGCCGGTCATGATCGTCGCGGAGTGTCGGCTACCCCATCGAAGCGGCCTGAGGTTGAATGTTCAATGGATCTGGGGTTCTACCGCGTCACGAGTTCTCGACATCGGCTTCACCACGAACATCCGACGAAGGAGCACGATCGTGAGCATGATCCTGGCTGTGTTGGACGGCGCTGTTCTCGCGCAGGTCGGCAATCCCACGCCGGAAGCCCCGCCGATGGCGGAGAAGATCTTGCAGTTGGGCCGGTACTTCACCTGGATGATCCTGCTGTCCGGCGTCACCGCCATCACCTACGGTGGCGGCCGGTTCGCCTGGGAGAAGTGGAGCGGCGGCGGTCTGCAGTCGCCGAAGATGATCGCCAGCGCCATGGCGGGCGGCGCGGTGGCGACCAGTGCGGGCACGATCATGAACGCCGTGATCGGGGCCTGACCACCGGCCCCGTGGCGCGCGGCCCCGGCTAGGGTCGGGGCGTGCGTATCTTCCTCGCCGGCGCCACGGGCGTCATCGGAACGCGATTGCTGCCGTTGCTGATCGGCGCGGGCCATGAGGTAGCCGGCCTGACGCGCTCCCCTGGCAAGGCGGCGGCGATCCGCACCGCCGGAGCCCAACCGATCGTGCAGGACGTCTACGACGCGCCCGGCCTGGCCGCGGCGGTCACCGCCTTCGCGCCCGATCTGGTCATGCACCAGCTCACCGACCTCCCCGATGATGTCGCCGAGCTGGCGAGCTCCGGCGAGGCGAACGCGCGCATCCGCACCGAAGGCACCGCGAATCTGCTGGCCGCGGCCGCCTCCGCCGGCGCGGAGCGCTTTCTCGCCCAGAGCATCGCCTGGCAGCCGCCCGCGGGCCGCGGCGCGGTGATCGCCGCGCACGAGGCCGCAGTGCTCGGCGCGGGTGGTGTCGTGCTGCGTTACGGCCAGTTCTACGGTCCCGGAACGTATTACGAGTCGACCCCGCCGGAGCATCCGCGCGTCCACGTCGACGCGGCCGCCGCGCGCACGGTCGCACTGCTCGACGCGCCCACCGGGACGGTGGTCGTCGCCGAGCTGCAATAGACGAACGCGCAGACCTGCGGCGGTTCGATAGAAGCTATCTATCATGATGGCCATGGAGCTGCGTCATATCCGGTACCTGCTCGCCGTCGCCGACCACGGGAACTTCACCCGGGCCGCCGAATCGCTGCACATCTCCCAGCCGACGCTGTCCCAGCAGATCAAGCAGCTCGAGCGGCTGCTCGATGTGCAGCTGCTCGACCGTTCCGGCCGGACGGTAACCCTCACCGACGCCGGCCTGGTGTACGCCGAACACGCGCGTAACGCGTTGCGCGACCTCGAAGCCGGGGAGCGCGCCGTTCACGACGTGCAGGACCTGACCAGGGGGCACCTGCGGGTGGCGATGACGCCCACGCTCACCGCCTATCTCATCGGTCCGCTGATGGATCGGTTCCACCGCGCGCATCCGAAAGTCACCGTGTCGGTCACCGAGACCACTCAGGATCGGCTGGAAGAGGACCTGCTCGCCGACGCCATCGATCTCGGCATCGCGTTCAGTGGCACCCACACGGCGGGGATCGACGCCACGGCCCTGTTCACCGAGCACCTGAGCCTGGTTGTCGGCGCGGACCACGCCCTCGCCACGCACGCGGGGCCGCTGCCGATCGCCGATCTGGCGGTCCAGCCCTTGGCGCTGCTCAGCCGCGATTTCGCGACCCGCGTCCATATCGACGGCTACCTCGCCGACCATGACGTGGCCCCGCGTGTCGCGATCGACGCGAATTCGATCAGCGCGCTGGTCGAGTTCACCCGGCGGGGCACGCTCGGCACCGTCCTGCCCGATGCCATCGCTCGCGCCCACCCCGACCTGCGCCCGGTCGCGCTCGTGCCCGCGCTCCCGAGCCGGACGGTGGAGTTGCTGCGCCGCCGCACGGTCTATCACTCGGCGGCCGCCCGCGCCTTCGCCGCGATCGCCGAGGACGTCGGCGCCATGTCATAGAAGCCATCACATCGAACTGTGAGAACAGCGTATCGGGAGCTGCAGCTCACCTGAGACGCAGCCACTCCGGTGCGCGATCCAGGCGCGGCAAGGTGTCGGAAATCTGCGTGACCAGCTGCCAGGGGCGGTTCGTGTCGGTGGCGGCCTTGCCACTGGTGAGGATCGCGCCCGCGAGGCCGCGTTCGGGGTCGGCCCAGCCGTACTGGGTCGTCAGACCGCTACGGCCGAAGTGGAATCGGGTGTCGCGGCCGAATTTCGATCGGCGACCGCCCAACTCGAAGCCCGCGCGGCTGACCCGGCCCGCCGCACCGGGAATCCGGTCGGCCGGCCGGATCGCGTCGGCGAGCGTAGTGGGGTCGATGATCCGGATGCCGTCGAGTTCGCCGCCCCGCGTGAGGATTTCGTAGAAGCGGGACAGTTCGAACGCGGTGGTCACCAGGTTGCCGGAGGGCAGTTCGGCGGTGAGGAACGCGTCGTTGTCGGCCTTGGACGCCTTGTCCATCCGCCCGCCCAGCGCCTTGCGCGCGAGAAGCAGCGACAGCCGCGACGGTGGCGGACCGGTCTTCACGCTCGGCACGACCTTGTCGAGATCGGCCGGGTCGACGCCGAAGTTGTTCCAGCGGAAGCCGAACGGGATCAGGACCTGCTCGGCGAGGTGCTCGCGCATGCGCTTGCCGGTCGCCCGCTGGACCAGTAGTCGCTGGATCAGGCCGCTGGTCAGCGCGTGGTAGACCCGGAAGCGGCCGGGCGGCCAGCTCGGCACGAGATCGGCGAGCGCCGCGACGGCAAGATCCTCGTCGGGCACGACCTCGCTGCCCCGGTAGGGCGGCGTGATGAACGGGACCCCCGCCGAATGCGACAGCACAGCACCGATGGTGATCCTGTCCTTGCGATGCGCGGCGAACTCCGGAATGTAGTCGCACACCCGGTCGTCGAGCGCGAACGCGCCCTGCTCGACCAGCATGGACATCACCGTCGCGGCGACGCCCTTCGCGGTGGAGAAGCCACAGAACGGGGTGTCCGGTGTCGCCAGGATCTTCTCGGCGTCGGGAGCGTCCCTCGGCGCGTTGCCCCACCCGTGACCGATCGTCCGGTTCAGCACGATCCTGCCGTTGCGTCGCAGGCACACCTGGATCGCCGGCGAGGTTCCCAGCGCGTACCAGTCGCGCACCGCATCCCACAGCCGCGCGACCGCCACGGCGGACGTGCCGGCCTCGACGGGGTCGTCCTCGTGGCCGATCGTGGTCACCGTGTCCAGGTCCTCGGCGACCGGCACCAATGTGGCGGGGGTTGCGCTCATGCGACCCAGCCTATCGACGCCGCGGATCACCGACACCGTGACGCGGGCATCGCGGGCCTGTGAACTGGGCAGATGCCGGTGAGATCGGCTCGATGGAAACCGCGGGTGGACCGAACGCCGGGCCGGTCACCAACGGCACCGACGCCGCAGCGGCGTCGCGTGTCGCCGAGGCGCACGTCGCCCGGTGTCGTCGGGGTGGGGCGGCCCTGCCCGGCCCGGACCGACC
>NZ_JBCGFB010000107.1:0-20737 GCF_038752175.1 Nocardia sp. No.11
TCGGAGTGGGCCAGCGCGGCCGCGTGGCGGGCGTAGATGCCGGCCGCGGGTCCCTGCACCCGGGCCGCGACGGCGGCGAGCCGGGTGGCCAGGGTCCGGTCACCGAAGCGGGCGGCGTGGTGCAGCGCCTCGGCTTCCTGCGCGTACTGGCCGGTGCGGTGGGCCAGGTCGGCCGCCTTGCGGGCCAGGTCGATCGCGGTGTGCTGACTGTGCTCGGCCGCGGCCACCCAGGCGCGCGCGATCATCCGCTGCGGCTCGTGCAGGGCCATGTGGGGGCCGCTGTGCTCCTCGGCGTCGGCGAGGACCCGTTCGGCCTGGTCGACCTCGCCCACCGCCGCGTAGGCGCGGGCCAGCACCAGCCGGGCGGGCAGCTGCCAGGGCAGGGTGCAATCGGCGTTGAGCGCGGCCAGCGCCTGCTCGAAGGCGGCGATCGCGGCCCGGAACCGGCCGCGATAGGTCGCGACGACGCCGATCGCGATGCGGGCGATCGCCCAGCCGGCGAACTGGCCCGCCGAGGAGAACTCCCGGTATTCCGAGGCCCGCTGTTCGGCCAGGTCCAGGTCACCGATCATCGTCAGGGCGACCACGTCGCCGTAGCGCACCATCACCCGGATCAGGCCGTCGGTGGATTTCTGCTCGGCCGTGATCCGGGCGGCGATGGGCGCGAAGTCGGCGCCGCGACCGACGTAGGGCAACGCCAGACCCAGCGAGAACGCGGCGAAATCGGCGGCCTGCCGGGGCGAGTCCGGATCGGCGAGCACGCGCTCGGCCTCCGCAACGCCGATGCCGAGCCGGTTCTCGTGCACGGCCATCGCCGCGCGGACCGCGTCGACCAGCAGCCGCAGCGACGGATGCTCGACGCGCGCGGCGACCAGGTCGATGAGCTGGTGGGCCCGCGCGACATCGCCGAGCGACCAGAACTGCAGACTCGCGCGCGGCAGCCCCCACTGCACCACCTGCAGCGGATCGAGCCGGTCGGGGTCGAACCGGGCGAGGATCTCGTCGGCCTCGTGCGGTTTGCCCTGCCACAGCAGCGCCCGCGACAGCAGTTCGGCCGCGCGCAGGCCACCGCAGCGTTCGCAGGCGGCGCGCGCCAAGCGCTCCCCCAGCGGCAGGTTCGCCAGCGCGATCGCGTCCTTGGCGGCATTGATCAGCAACACGATGTCGATCGGCTGATCGCTGTCGACGCACAGCTGGGCCAGCCGGATCCGCTCGGCCGGGGTGTCCAGCGGCCGGTCGCGCAGCGTCTCGACGATGCGACCGCGCCGCGTGCGGGCCGCGGCGGTGCCGATCCGACGGCGGACCACCTCGCCCAGCAGCGGATGACTGAACCGGGCGTCGACCGAGCCGCCATGGCGGCAGACCCGGATCAGGCCGCTGAGCTCGGCGGCGTCGACGGCCTCGACGCCGACGAGCTCGGTGAGGATGTCGATGTCGAGCGGCTCGTGGACCGACAGCATCCGCAGCGCGTCGAGTACCGGTTCGCCCGCCCTGGACAGCCGCTCGTCGAGCAGATCCACCAGCCCCGACGGCACGGCGGTCGGACCGCGCAACTGCCAGACCCCGTTGACATCGGTGAGCGTGCGCGCCTCGACCGCGCCTTCGACCATGTTGCGCAGGAACAGCGGGTTACCGCCCGAGGCCTCCCACATGACGTCGGCGCTGAGCCCCTCCAGGGTCCCGCCCAGCACGGTCTCGACCAGGGTGGTGCACTGCGTCTTGGACAGCGGTGTCAGTTCGACGCGCGCGAGGAAGCCGTCCTTCCACAGTGAGGTGATCGCGTCGGGCACGTGCTCGCCGGAGCGGACCGTGGCCACGATGCGCGCGCCGCGGTCGGCGGCGATCTGGTGCACCAGGGTGGCCGACAGGGTGTCGAGCAGGTGCGCGTCGTCGACGCCGATCACCGTATCCGGCTGGGCCAGAACGTTTTCCCGTGCCGAGTGCAGCAGGGCGAGCGGATCACGGGAGGCCGACGCGGCGATCCAGGGGGCGAACGCGCCGAGCGGAATGGCTTGCGACGAGGCGGTGCACGCCACCCAGCGGACCGGGTCCGTGAGCACCGAGGTGACCAGCCGGGCCAGCGTGGTCTTGCCGATGCCTGCGGCGCCGACCAATATCACTCCGCCGCTGTTCCCATTCGTCAAAGCCGTACGCACGGTGTCGAATTCGGCGGGGCGATCGAGCAGTTGCCACAATTCGCCCATACGCCACAATTCTAGTTCGCGACCGGCTCCCCCACAACGGACCTGCGCGGTGGTCATGGCGGCAATTCGGTCGCGTCACGGGGCTCGAGCCGCGGCGCGTTGTTGACGTCGTGGCGATAGTCGCTCGACGCCTCGTAGACCCGCTTTTTCAGCCGGTTGATCGACCCCAGCGGACGGTGCGCGTCCAGGCCGCGCCAGGAGTTGAACGACAGCACGTCGTCACCGTAGGCCCGCCGCTGCGGGGTGTAGGGATCCTGGACGTCGAACCGGATGGTCGCGACCGTGCGATGCGGAGACGCCTCCTCCGGCCACGGCACAGTCGCGTCCTCGATCGGCATCGTGGCCACGTCCGTGCACAGCTGCGCGCGCAGTTCGTAGGTGGCGCTGTGCGCGGCGAAGAAGTCGACGACGGCGTCCTGATGGGCATTGACCCCGGCCCCCGTGCTCACCGGTTGTCCTTGCAGCGCGGCGACTTCCGGCGACACCGGGACATAGAGCAGCTTGGCGACATAGTCGCCGTAGCGCACCGGCGCCGAGGTGTAGAAGGTCTCGCCGAGGATGTGGGTGTTGGGCGCCACGAACACGCCCAGATTCGGGGGCACCCGCTTGCCGATGCGCCGCAGCACGTGCTTGTCCAGGGCCGCGACGAGATCGCTGCCCGCGCGAAGCACCTCGTCGGGCAGCCGGGCCAGCACCCAGGCGGTCGGCATGCCCCGGGTGAGGTAGGCGTGCGCGTCGGCGAACAGGAACTCCCGGTGGGTCACCATGATGAAGTCCTGGGTGGTGGCCTCGTCGCCGGGCATCGCCCGCGGACCGTGCACGCCCAGCACCTTGATGCCGAGGCCGCGCACGCCCCGCAACTGATCGCTGCGGATGACCCCGGAGGTGCTCGACAGCCGGGCGATGACCGGATAGGTCGCCGGGGTGGCGAACAGGCCCTGTGCCAGCTCGGGCGGCAAGCCGGCGGGCACGGTGAGCTCGCCGCGCAGGATGCCGTGGCTCTTGGCGTGCGCGTCGCGCAGTCCGCGCTTGTATTTGCGGTAGGCGCGTTCGTTGTTGTCGCGCAGCACCGCGATGATCTTGTCGATGATCTGTTCTTCGTCGGGGCGCGGCTGTTCCAGGTCGTCGCGGAAGCGCAGGTAGGTCATCGCGGAGTCCTCCACGGCGCGAAGGGATTCGCGACGCCCGCGAGCGCGGGCGCCAGCGTGGGGAAATGGCGCAGCAGCACGGTGCGCATGCTGTTGTCGCGCACCCAGGCCATACCGGCCTCGGTGTAGATCTCGGGCCGGAAGTCGGTGGTGAAGAACCGGTCGGCCGACAGCCGCCGCGACGCCATCAGCACGAAGATCCGGAACGCGGTGTCGCTGAAGCCGAAACCGGGAGGCTTGGGCTCGGCGTAGAGGCCGATCATGAGATCGACGTCGTCGACGTTGCCGTAGACCTGTTCGAGTTCACGCGCCCACCGTGGATTGTCGGTCAGCTCGTCGAACGAGGCGGCGGGCCGCAACCGCAGTTGCCGCCGGAACTCGTTGTAGCGCGGCACCCCTCGCTCGCGGACCCGCAGGATGTCGATGGTGGCGAGGTCGATCAGCGGCTGCCCCGGCCTGGCGAGCTGCTGCAGATGGCGCGGATAGTTGTGCAGCGTCAGCGCGCCGGGGTTGGCGCGGCCGAAGGAATAGAACAGCGTGTCCATCGGCGTCTCGCCGAGGCGCTCACGGATGTGAGCGACGCCGAGCTCGGGGAACGGATACTCGGCCAGTACGCGGTCGTCGGTGAGACTGCGCACCACCAGATCGTCGGGGATCAGCGGGTGCATCCGGTACACCGAGACGAATTCCTCGGTCAGCGCGTACGGCACGCCGTGGTCGTCGACCGCGGAGCCGGGGATGCCGGAGAGCACCTCGTTGCCGACGAGCCTGCCGAACCGGCGCGAGATCCGTTCGCCGAGGACGCCGAACCAGTTGGCGCGCATGGCCGCGACGGTGGTGGGGTGGGCGATGATGGCCGGGGTCCAGTCGACGGTGTGGATCTTGGCGATCAGCGCGGCGTTGATCAGGCGAGCGGTGTCGTAGAGCTGCTGGTCGTCGAGGTCCGGATAGCGCCGCGACAGGCGGCGGCAGATCGCGTTGTGCTCGCGCAGGAACAGTGAATGCAGCAGCGCCAGACCGACCCAGGCGTTGGCGGCCGCGTCCGAGAGCGCCAGCAGGGTGGCCGCGTCCAGCGGCGGCAGGCCGAGCTCGTCGATCACCAGTTCGCCGTTCTTGCCCGAGCGCAGGGCGGACGCGAAAGCCGCTGTGCTGCCGTAGATCTGGGAGGCGTCCCACCAGTGCGAGTCCTCGGTGACATGGCTGGGCGGGTCGCCGGGCCCGGCCCCGGGGACGGTGGCGGTGCGCTGGATCGTCATCGGCCGTTCGGGCCAGGTGTCGTGCTCGTCGAGCGTCACCCGGAACGGCTCGCTGTCGGTGCGGGTATGGCTGAACCAATCGTGCACCTCGAACTGGATCCAGGCCGCGGCCAGCAGGTTCAGGGTGGTGGCGGGCTGGAAGCCGTCGCGGGCCAGCAGGCGCAGGCTGACCTGGCGCGGGTTCGGTTCCTGGATTCGGGCGGAGTCCTCGGGGTAGCTGTGCTCGGGTGCGAAATTGCGCCCGAACCGGCAGCCGACCGACCCGGTGCGCGGATCGGTGGCGCTGTTGTACGAACCGTCGATGGTGCGCGCGGCCCGGTGTTCGCCGGTCGTGTCCGGCGGCAACGGTCCGGCCGGATGTCGGCCGGTGTCGAACAGATTGCGCGAGCGCAGCCTGCTGCGCAGGCCGACCAGCACGGCCAGCCCCAGCGGGGTGGGTAACCGGAACCAGCCCACGCGCCGGTCTAGCGCTTCGGCGGCCTCGACGGCGGCGCGGGCGACGAACGACCGGTGGGGCGGCGACGACTGCGGCGGAATCGCCGGCTGTGCCTCGACCATCGAGAACCTCCACGTAGCTGACTGGCTCGAACCGCGGTGTACGAGAAGTGGTCGCAGATCAGTGTCCGGCACCGGGTGATCTATGTCACGAGTAGTGCACTACTCGGTGCCCTGACCGGCCCGTGTTCCGGCGGCCGTGATGTCGCCGCGGCCCGGCCCACGGCAATCGAGTAGCGAATTACGCGCGCCGAACGGCGGGGGCATGGGCGACGCTGCTCGGGTGACTACTCCGATCGAAATCAAGGTCAATCTCGACGGTGACCTCCTCGACGCCCAATCCCGGCTGGGGTGCACCAATGCCGCCGCGATCAGCCGGGACGTGTGGTTCGCCGAACCCGCCGTTCCCGGCGCGCGCGGCGCACCCGCCTTGCTGGCGGGCCGGATCGCCATCCGGCTGCGCAGTGGCGACCACGACGACCTCACCGTCAAACTGCGGCCCTGCGCCACCGCGCAGCTGGTGGGCCGCTGGGCGACGCCGTTCAGCGAACCGGGGATGCAGTACCGCATCGAGGGCGACTGGTGCGGCGAACGCCGGGTGCTGTCGGCCTCGGTGGTGAGCAGACGCCCGGCCGGTTCGCTGCGGGTGGCGGCCCTGTGCGGCGAGGACGTCACCGACGCCCTCGACTCGGCCCAGCGCCAGTTCCTGGTCAGCTGCACGCCTCCGGGTGTGGTGGTCGATCATCTGCGCGCGATGGGTCCGGTCGCGTCGACGAAGTGGACCAACATCGCCGTCGGCGATCTGGCCGCCGACGCCGAGCGGTGGACGGTCGACGGGCTCGACCTGTTCGAGCTCACGCTGAAAGTGACGCCCGCGCCGGGCGAATCCCCCACCGCCCTGCACGCGCGCGCCCTCGACGTGCAGCACCGGCTCCATGCCGCCGTCCGCGGCTACGGTCTGTCGATCTCGACCGAGCTGACCAAGACCGAGCGGGTACTCAACACGCTGACCGCCGCGCGATCGGTCGTCGGCGAGTAGGCGCTAGCGTGCCAAGACCGGTGCGCCGGTCTCGCCGTCGGACTCCGGCGCTCCGGCGCCGGGCGCACCGACCAGCCCGGCGAAGACGGGATCCGCCAGCGCCCGCTCGGTCACCTCGTGCCCGAGGGCGCGGTAGGCCTCGAAATCCCATTCGCTGTAGAGCTGGTCGCCGGTGGAGGTGTACGGGAAGTCCGGATGCGCCCTGCTGTAGTTCTCCAGGTCCCAGCTCAGGTCGTCGATCAGCTGGGACCGGAGGTAGTAGATGTCGGTGGTGGCGCCGTCGAGATGCCGGGCGACACCGTGTGCCCACGCCTTGTGGGCGCGCTTGCGCTCCCCGCGCAGCATCTGCCGCAGGTCGATGGTGATCTCCACGCAGTGGTCCATGCGCGCTGTCGCGATGGCTTCGGCCAGCGCGCAGAACCGGTCGTCGGGACTACCGCTGGCGTCGAGGACGAGCACCGTCGCCGGCCGCCTGCGCAACGCCTCCACCAGCCCGAGGTTGTCGTAGTGGCCACCGTCGGTGACATAGAGCCAGCGGTCGTACAGCGACGGATTGCCGAAGGCCTCGCGCAGCAGCCGGTACGGTCCCGGTTTGTCGGCCCAGCTGTAGGCCGCGGGCAGTTTCGCGGCGAGCCTGCCCTGGGGGACCGGCCGCCAGTACGGATTCGGCAGCCACACTCCCAGACGCGCGTTGAGCAGGGCGAGCAGGATCCGGACCGGCCGGGTGCGGGCGCTCTCGCGGCCGGTGAGCGGGCTGAACGCGGCGCCGCTGATCGCCATCGCCGCGGGCACGGTGACATCGCGATACCGGTAGTCGGCCACCTGCTCGTAGGTCGCGGTCGGACGCAGGCCGTCCTGGGTGAGCGCGCGGTCACCGACGACGCCGATCCGGTCCGGATCGAAGACGAACGGCACGCAGCCGCGCCGGGTGGGCACGAAGGCGACGTCGTTGGCGTTGGCGGCCGCCGCGATGACCAGCCGCGGTCCGTGCCCGACCGGCTTGCCGTAGTCGGAGTAGCGCAGCGCGGTGCTGTAGGGCAGCGGCACCGCCTGGTGCGACCGCGGATCCTTCTCCACGAGAAAGGCTTTCGACAGCGCTTCGCGGTAGTAGGTGTGCAGCGAGGTGCGGTTGGCGTCGGTGAACACCTTGATCGCGACGGCGACGCCGATCATCCACCAGGCCAGCGTCCAGTTCGCGCGCGCGTGCGCGTCGGTGGCGAAGACCGTCGTCCAGCGCAGCAGCAGCACGACGGCGACCGCGACGATCAGCGCGCTGCCCAGCCACGGGGCGAGCTGCTTGCGCACCACCGCGAGCACGCGCCCGTACCAGCCGCTCGCCGCGTCGCCCGTGTGCAGCCCCTTCCACGCCGAGCGCCCGAGCCCGATCACCGCGACCAGCGTCGCGCCGAAGGTGAGCGCGCCCTTCGCGCCCGGGTCGACGAGCCCGACGAGCAACGTGGTCGGCGCGCCGGCGGACCCGTCGGTCACCCTGCTCAGCACGTACAGGGCGACCGGGACCCCGACGAGCAGCACCGCCAGCGGCGCCCCGATCCCCAACAGCACGGAGGACCCCTTCGCGAGTACGTTGCGCATCCGGTCCGGCACCATGGTCAGCCGATCCCAGGCCTTCTCCACCACGAACGCCGCCAGTGCGAGCGCGAACGGGCCGAGCGCGATCGCCAGGTACCAGTACCCGCCCGCGGGCACCAGGTGCAGTTCGAGCCGATCGCCGTCGCGGGTCAGCACGTCGATGTCGTCGAGCAGCCAGCCCAGCCACCACGACACCGCCAGCAGCGAGATCCCGACCAGCGTCGCGTTCACGGCGATGCCGTAGAGCAGGGAGAACACGGCGCGGAACTTGTCGGTGCCGCGCGGCATCAGGTAGCGCGTGCGGCGGCGCAGATAGGCCAGCTCCGAGGATTCGAGCGCGTAGGGATCGGTGAAGTTGCGGTGCAGGATGTGCATGGCCGCGGCGATGTAGCCGCCGCCGCTCACCCCGACCACCGCGGTCGCGCTCTGGTAGCGTCCCCGGTCGCGCAGTACCTGGAGCGCGCCGAGGCAGAACGACGCGGACCGGATGCCGCCGCCGGAGCAGCAGATGATCAGCCCGCTCGGCGCGGGGGCGGTGGTGGGGGTCGGCGCGTACTGCGGTTGCGACGGGTCGTCGCCGGCGAGGCGGTGCTTGGTGCCGAGGTACCAGATCATGGCGGTGACCACGAGGGCCAGCAGCAGGAAGAACAGGTGCAGGCCCGCCTGGGCGCGCAGCAGCGTCACCGTGGCGCCGCCACAGGACGCGGGCTCGCCGGTCAGCCGGATCGCCAGCGCGAGATCGGCGCCACCGTCGAGCACCGACAGCAGCAGCGAGCCGGCGAAGACCAGCTTCGCGAACTGGGCGTACTTCGGGTCCAGCCGCAGCGAATAGATGTACACGTAGTACCGGTAGGTCGCCGTCGGCGCCGCGATCGCCATCATGGCGCCCACCAGCAGGGCCAGCAATCCCGCGGTGTGGCATTCCTGGGCCGTGCGCGCGCCGAGCGGAAACGCCATCGTCGCCTGCACCGCGACGAGGAAGACCACGATGCCGGTGGTGGACGCGAAAACCTTGCCACGCCCGACCTGTTCGATGGTCGCCAAGCCCGAGGTGACGTGATCGCCGCTGGCTCGCACGGGCGATCCGGCGTGCTGTTCCGCTGTGGTCATGACCGGTCAGTTCACGATGATGGAGTTGCGCAGCATCCGGAGCTCGGCGTCCCGGCCGACGGGGTACCGCACCGTCATGGTGCCGTCGGCGTGCGGGACGCCATCGAGGACCCGCATCGTCGCGGGTCCGAGGAACAGGGTGCGGTCGGCGTCGACCTCGGTCCGGTCGATTCCCCTCGTCCCGACGCCGTTGTCGGGCCTGCCGGCCGGTGCTTTCGCCGCTTCGAACCACTCTTCCCCGGTGTCCGGGCTGGCTGCCAGGACCGCGTCCTCGATATCCGAATCGAACATCTCCCTGTCCTTTCGAATCGTGGGGAGATTCCCACCCCGATATCGTCGCGCACCGGGTACCCGTGCCGAACGCGTAATGCACTACTCCACCTCCGCCGGGCGATTCGCCGGATTGGGGTAGTGCGGCACGCTATCGAGTCCGGCACGGCCGCCGAAGAATTGATCCGCGCCGGACTCCCCCGGCACCCCCTGATCGGACATCCCAGACGGAGGGAACGACAGTGAGCGGATACTCCTTGCACATCGGACTGAACCGGGTCGATCCCACCGCCTACGGCGGCTGGGACGGCGCGCTCGCGGGCTGTGTCAACGACGCGAATGCCATGGCCGCGCTGGCGGCCGCGCAGGGTTTCGCCGGCCCACGCGTGCTGCTCGACAGCGCGGCGACATCGTTCGCGATCATCGGCGAGATCGCCCGGCTCGCCGGCGCGGCGCGAGCGGGCGATCTGGTGCTGGTCACCTACTCCGGCCACGGCGGCCAGACCAGCGACGTCGACGGCGAGGAGGACGACCGCCGCGACGAGACCTGGGTGGTGTTCGATCGCCAGATCGTCGACGACGAGCTGTACCGGATGTGGTCGCGGTTCGCGCCCGGCGTGCGGGTCGTTGTCTGCTCGGACAGCTGCCACAGCGGCACGGTGGCGCGCGACGCCTTCACCCGCGAGACCCGCACGGCGATCGTCGATCTGGCCGCGCGCGACGATCCCGGTGGCGACCTCGGCACCGTGGTCCACGGCAGCGCCAAGGCGATGCCGCTGGAGGTGCAGACCGAGGACAACAAGCAGCGCGCGGCCATGTACGCGTTCGTCCAGCAGCTGGCCGGACCGAACTCGCGGGCCGCCATCGAGGCGGGCGTGGTGCTGCTGGCCGGCTGCCAGGACTCGCAGCTGTCCTACGACGGGCCGGTCAACGGACAGTTCACCGGCGCGCTGCTGCAGGTGTGGGGCGACGGCGCCTTCGACGCCGGCTATCGGCAGTTCCATCAGCGGATCATGAACGCGATGCCACCGGACCAGGTTCCGAACCTGTTCACGATCAACGCCGATGCCGCGTTCCTGGATCAACGTCCGTTCACCCCGTGACCACGGCGCGGGGGGGGGGGGGNCGATATCGCCGAGTACCTCGCGCACCCGGCGGTCGCGGCCACGATCGGGCGCATGCTGACCGACTGAGCACCGGCGCGGCGGGCGCGGCCCGGGCCGCGCCCGCCGCGCCGGTGCTCAGTCGGTCAGCATGCGCCCGATCGTGGCCGCGACCGCCGGGTGCGCGAGGTACTCGGCGATATCGTGCGCCCGCTCCTTGGGGTTCTCGACGGGCAGATCGAGCAGGTCGGGTCCCCATGCCTGGCGCAGCGGGCAGCCGATGGCGATCGGGTCGCCGGCGTACCAGGTGTTGAGCCAGTCGCCGATCCGGTCCGGCCGGTGCGGCCCGCCGGTGAGCAGCTTGCCGTAGACCCCGTCCAGGCCCAGCGGACTGCCCGCGGTGACGAGCAGGCGCACGGTCAGCTCCCTGGGCAGCTGGGTGAGCAGATCCATCGCCACCACCGTGCCCAGACTGTGGCTGACCAGCACGAGCTCACCGCTGGTCGGCATGTCGGCGAGCACGGTGTCGAGTACTCCCTTGCGGACCCTCTCGTCGTCGAGATAGGCCGCGACGTCCTGGAAGATCGCCCCGATGAGCAGCGAGTCCAGGCCACTGCGCGCGGCGATCCAGCCGAGCTGGTCGCGCACCCGGCCGAGGACGACCGAACCGAACCCGAAGCCCTCCTGGGCCATCGGGTCGCCTGCCTGCGCGGCGGTCGGCATGCCGAGGCGCTGGGCGGTCTCGGCGACCAGGCTCTCGTAGAGCTCCGATCCGGTCGCCACGGCCGCTTCGCGGGCGCCCAGGCTCGCGACGAGCTGGTCACCGTAGAAGGGGAAGTGGACGTCGGCGGGATCGATCGGGCTCAGGTCCGCGAGAGTGAGGCCCTTGTTCAGGCCCGCGGTCCAGCTGCGGCGCAGCTCGGCCGGGTCGCGGCCCTCCTGCCTGCGACCGTGCAGGAACACGACGCTGCGGTTGCCACCGAACGCGCTCGGCCTGCCGTGCGGACCGCGCACGATCGTCTCCGCCACCGAATCCGGTGGTGGCGCGGCGGCTGTCGGGTCGACGACCACGGCGTCGGCCGCCAGGCATGCGGCGGGGCCGAGTTCGTCGAGCAGCGCGCGCTGCCCGGGATCGAAGGTGCGGGAGCCGAGATCGCGCAGCAGCACACTCACGCGGATGCCTTCGTTGGCGACCCAGCGGATGGCGTCGTCACCGTCGCCGCCCTGCCACGGCTTGCCGTCCTTGCGCAGTACCCGGCCCTTGTCGTCCTTCTCGGGCACGCCGGCGTGGTGCAGGGCGACGATCTCCCATTGATCGTTGAAGACCGGCGACCCGGAGTTCCCCGGCTCGGTGTCGGAGGTGTAGTGCAGGAAGTCGTCGAGCTGCAGATCGAGCCGGTTGTCGCGGATCGAGATCTCCTTGAGCCTGCCCAGCGGATGACCGACGACGTTCATCGCCTCCCCGATGACGATCTTGCCCGGCTTGGCGATCAGCGGGTTCCAGCCGAAGGTGTTCCCCGGGGCCGTGCCGTCGGCACCGGGCGCCACTCGCACGAGGGTGTAGTCCAGGTGCCGGTCGGTGACGAAGAAGTCGCCCGGCGCGAGATCGAAGCGCACCGTCTGGGTCGGCACATTGTCGATACCGGCTTCCGCCGCGAATTCGATGATCACCGATTCGGCGACATCGACGCTGGGCAGCACATGGTTGTTGGTGAGCAGCAGCTGCGGCGAGACCAGCGACCCGGTGCCGATCGGCACCCGGCGGCCGTGGTCGGACAGCGAGATCCGGGCGACGGCGGCGGCCGCGCGGGTGCCGCGGGTCAGGAAGTTGACGGCCTGCAGTTCGTTGGCGAAGCCGATGACCCGTTCCAGCGAGCCGATGCTGTCGAGCGGGTCCTGCCTGCCCAGCTCGATGACCGCCTGGGCGGGCACCTCGCCATTGCCCAGCAGCCGGTCGGCGCGGGCGAGGATCTGTTCCTCGGTGTCGACGACATCGGATTCGGACGCCTCGCGTTTGCGGGTCACCTCGTCGCGCTCGGTCGCGCTGTCGGCGAAGCGCCGCGACGCGGCGTTCATCTGCTCGCGCCATGCGGCGGTGCGGGTGTCGCTTTCGGTATCCATGGGTCACCTCGCCCGGAGAAGGATGCAGCTGGTTCCCTCAGCGTGGGCTGGTGATCCGGTGCCGGACACGAGTAGCCGACCACTCGATTTTCGGCCTACCGCGCCCACCGGGAGGAGCAAGGCGGCCGCACCACGAATCCGTTGATCCTGCGGACGCGGGCGACCATACTTCGAGAGTAGGCCGCGCGGCATGTCGCCCGGCCCAGCGTGGGCGCCCGACGTGCATCCGGATCGTCACGATCAGGGAGTTCTCATGACCACCAGCGCATCGTGCGGACGACGGTCCCGGCGGCGCACCGGCATCGTTGTCGCGGTTCTCGCCGCGGCCGCGCTCGCCGGGTGCGGCACCAGTACCGAACCGTCCGATCCGACCCGCCCCACCCCCACCCAGATACCGGAGATCGGCACCGCTGCCGCCGATCAGCTGTGCGACATGCTGCGCGCCGAGATCGACAACTGGCGGCAGCAGGGCACCGCCGTCGCCCGGGTGTCCTACAACGGCACCGTGCACAACTGGGCGTTGCGCAACGGCGCCATCAACACCGCGATCACGCTCAACCGCGGCGCGATCGACACCGTCACCATCCAGCGTTGCCCGGATGTCCGTGACCAGGTGCTGGCCACGCTCGACATCAGCGATCTCGCCTCCGGTCTGGCCGGATTCTGACTCAGACCGCGGCGCCGGTGCCGAACCACTGCTCGGCGAGCTCCGCGGAATCGGTGCCGAGCACGTGCCCGATCGACTCCCAGGACGCGCCCGTCGCGCGGACGAAGCGCACGGCCTCGACGAGCCGCTGACGCGCGGACTCCGAGTCCTGGAACGCCAGCCGCACCGGCATCAGCGCCCGCATCTCGAACTGATGGCACTCCCAGTCGTCGAGGACGAGCCGGGTCAGGGTGGGGTCGAGCCTGCCGGACGGGCTGTGCAGGCGGCGATCGGCGGGCGCGTGGCCGAGCGGATGCGGCGAGCGCCGCCAGGGCCGCCCACGCCATCGGCCGCAGGAACACTGCGCGCGCCAGCCGATCGGGTCGCGCGCGTCGTCGTCGACGATGTCGACGACCCATCCGTGATGACACTCGAACACAGCATTCATACCGACTCCGATGTCGATTCCTACCGACTCGGCCCACAGAATCCGACCGACTGGTGTGTGAGACTGGTCTTCCCAGGTACTCACCATCGACGTCTTCGCGGCACGGCGCAACCACCCCACCCCGATATTGGGACCAATCACACAACCGCGGGACCGGGCATGGGATCACCGGTACGATCCGGTCGCCGCACCGGCGGCACGGCGACCGGCCGCGGGATCAGCGCAGCGTGACGGTGGTCGGCAGCGCGGCGAAGCCCCGGTTGTTCGACGAGTGGATGCGCACCAGGTTGTCGGTGTCGATCTCGTAGTCGGCCACCGCGGCGACGATCTCCTGCAGCGCCACCCGCAGCTCCAGCTGGGCCAGGTTCATGCCCAGACAGTGGTGGCGGCCCGCGCCGAAGGCGAGCGAGGCGCTGGTATCGCGGTCCAGATCGAAGCTGTCGGGGTTGTCGAAGACCGCCTCGTCGCGATGCGCCGAGCCGGTCAGCAGCAGGATGCGGGCCTGGGCCGGGATCTCGACGCCGTGCAGCTCGATCGGCGTCGTGGTGGTGCGCAACTGGGCCTGGGTGGCCGGGTCGTAGCGCATGGACTCCGCGATCCAGTCGTCGACGCGGCCGTCGAAGGCGGCGCGGCGCTGATCGGGGTGCAGCGCGGCGCTGTGCCAGGCGTTGCCGAGGGTCAGCATGACTGTCTCGATGCCCGCCCCGACGAGCAGGATAAGCACCCCGACGATCTCCTCGGGCGTGAGCCGGTCGTCGCCGTCGGCGGCGTCGAGCAGACCCGAGAGCAGATCGTCGCCGCGCTGCTGACTGCGCGCGATGGTCAGCTCCGTGTAGTACCCGACCAGCGCCCCGATCGCGGCCATCGCCTCCGGCCGTAGATCGGTCGACTCGGCGTCGGTGTACATGATCTCCATGCCGAGCTTGCGCAGCAGTTCCCGATCCTGTTCCGGCACACCGACCAGTTCGGAGATGACGTCGGTCGGGAAGGGACCGGCGAACTCGGCGATCAGGTCGAAGCTGCCGCGCTCGAGCAGCGGCCGCAGGGTGCGCCGGGCGATCTCGCGCAGGCGCGGCTCGAGGCTCTGCACCCGGCGCTGGGTGAACGCCCGGACGACGAGTTCGCGCATCCGGGTGTGCTTGGGCGGGTCCATCGCCACGAACGAGAAGAACTTCTCCGCCTGCGGTCCCCAGAACGCCGGCTCCATCCGCAGGCCGTTGGCGCTCGAGAACCGCTCCGAATCGCGCAACGCCGCCCGGACGTCGGCGTGCCGCGACAGGGCCCAGAAGTCGTCGGTGTCGTTGCGGTAGACGGGGGACTCACTGCGCAACCTGGCATAGTACGGATACGGATCGGCATGGACAGCGAAGTCGTAGGGGCTGAACTGCAGGGGCATGGCCGTGCCTTTCGCGGCGGCGGGACCAGCCACGCCACCACCGGTCTCGAGTCGGGCTGACAGGGACGACCGTAGTCGAGAGAAGGGAAGTGCGCCGTGGACTTCGAGGCCGCTGCCGACCGGGTGGACGTCACCAAACCGCACCCTGCCCGCCGGTACGACTACTGGCTGGGCGGCAGCGCCCATTTCGAAGCGGACCGCAAGTCGGCCGACGCCGTCGCCGAGGCGTTCCCCTCCATCCATTTCGCCGTCCTGGAGAACCGCAGTTTCCTTCGTCGCGCGATTCCCTACCTCGTGGAGACGGTGGGCATCCGCCAGTTCCTCGACATCGGCACCGGACTGCCGACCGCGGGCAATGTCCACGAACTCGCCCAGGAGATCGCCCCGGAAGCCCGCGTCGTCTACGTCGACAACGACCCGATCGTCCTCTACCACGCCCGCGACCTGCTCGACAGCTCCCCGAGTGGCGCGACCGCCTACATCGACGCCGACCTGCGCGACCCCGCCTCGATCCTCGAGCATCCGGCTCTACACAGCACCCTCGACCTCGACCGGCCGGTGGCCCTCATGCTCTGCGCGGTGCTGCACTTCCTCACCGACGAGATGCACCCCTACGAGATCGTGCGCGAACTCTGCGCGGCCTTGCCCTCGGGCAGCTACCTCACCATGACCCACGCCACCGACGACCACCTGTCTCCCGAGGACCTCGCGGCGAACGTCGCCGCCAACGAGCGCAGCGGCGTCCCGTTCCGGCTCCGCTCGACCGCCGAGTTCACCCGTTTCTTCGACGGCCTCGAGCTCGTCTCACCGGGCATCACCTCGGTGATCGACTGGCGGCCCACCGAATGGCGCCCGCACCCGCGCAAGGAAGCGGTCTCGATGCTGTGCGGGATGGCCCGGATCCCCTAGCTGTCGCGCGAGATCCACGCGAGGAGTTCGTTCTCCACCTCGTCGCGGTTGATCTCGTTGAGGATCTCGTGGCGGGCGTTCGGATAGACGCGATAGGTGACGTCGGTGAGCCCCGCATCGCGGTACCGCTCGACCTGCAGAGCACTCAGTCGCGCACCGACGGTGAGCGGATCGCGGTCACCGACCATGACATACAGCGGCAGGTCGGTCCTGATGCCGCGCGGCCGGGCCAGCCGTTCGGTGCCCGCCCTGGCCAGCAGCGCCATGTTCGCCGCGTCGATTTCGAATCCGCACCACGGGTGGGCCAGGTAGGCGTCGACCTGGGCCTCGTCGCGGCTGAGCCAGTCGGCGGTGGTGCGCACGGGCTGGAACTCGCGGTTGAACAGGCCGAGCAGATCGCCGTCGGCGGCGGCGATCTCGATGAACAGCTCGTCGACCGCGGTGGTGCCGCACAGGACGGCGGCGTCGACGAGCGCGTCGTGATCGAGCAGATACTGCTGGACCGCGAACGAACCGAGGCTGTGCCCGAACAGCACCACGCGGCGCCCGGGATGGGTCTCGCGCAGGATCGTGGTCAGCGCGGCCATGTCCTCGACGAGCAGGTTCCAGCCGTTGTCGCCGAGGTCACCGGGCACCCCGGTCATGCTGTGGCCGTGTCCGCGGTGGTCGGCGGCGTAGACCGCGTAGCCGAGCCCGGCGAGACGCTCGGCGAGATGGCTGTAACGCGCGGCGTACTCGCCCATGCCGTGCGCGATCTGGACCACGCCGGTGACGTCGTCCCCGGCGGGCAGCCAGGAGCGGACGTGGATGGTCGTGCCGTCGCTGCTGGTGTAGGTGAACATGGATCACTCCTGTGTGATGTGCGGGAAATGTGGTGCGGGAGCGGGTTTCACGGCCGGGCGATGGCGCGTTTGAGGATCTTGCCGGTCGGCCCGGTGGGCAGCGCGTCGAGCAGCCACACCTGGCGCGGGTACTTGTAGGCGGCGACCCGGACCCGGACGAACTCCTGGATCTGTGCGCCGGTGCTGGTCGCGCCCTCGCACAAGGCGACCGCGGCCACGATCTCCTCGCCCAGATGCGCGTCGGCGATGCCGATCACCGCCGCCTGGGTGATCTCGGGATGCTCGTAGAGCACCTCTTCGATCTCGCGCGGATAGACGTTGTAGCCGCCGCGAATGATCATGTCCTTCTTGCGGTCGACGATGTAGAGGTAGCCGTCGTCGTCGCGGCGGGCGAGGTCACCGGTGCGGAACCATCCGTCGGGAATCGCGGCGGCGGTGTCGGCGGGGCGGCCCCAGTAGCCGAGCATCACGTTCGGGCCGCGCACCGCGATCTCCCCGACCCCGTCGATCCGATCGACGAGCTCGACCTCCACATCGCGGATCGGCGTACCGATCGATCCCGGCTTGCGCACCCGCCCCGCGTGGTTGAACGCGACGACCGGACTCGTCTCCGACAGCCCGTAGCCTTCGAGAATCACACAGCCGAAACGCTTTTCGAAGGCGTGCAGCAGTTCCATCGGCAACGAGGCGCCACCGGAGACGCAGCGGCGCAGGGTCGACACATCCGCCGCGGCGGCTCCGGCATCGTGCAGCAGCGCCGAATACATCGTCGGCACACCGGCGAAGACGGTGACGCCGTCGCGGGCGATCGCCTCGAAGACCGCGCCGGGCTCGAAGCGCGGCACCAGCGTCAGGCAGGCGCCGCTGCGGATCGCGGTGTTCATCGCGCAGGTCTGGCCGAAGGTGTGGAACAGCGGCAGACACCCGAGGATCACGTCGTCGGCGCCGATGTCGAGCACGGTCACGGCGTAGACGTCGGCATTGTGGATCAGCCCGGCGTGCGACAGCGCGGCGCCCTTGGGCGTCCCGGTGGTGCCGGAGGTGTAGAGGATCACCGCGGGGTCGTCGGCGGCGACCGGGCGATCGTCGCGGTCGGGGGCGTGCCCGGCGAGCAGTTCGGCCAGGCCGTCGGTGTCGATGGTGAGCACCGCCGTCTGCGCCTCGCGCGCCCCCTGCGGCCCCTCCCCCGGACCGTCGGCCCAGTCCAGCAGCAGCACCGCGGCCGAATCCCGCAGGTAATAGGCCACTTCGCGCGCTTTCAGCAGCGGGTTCATCGGCACGACGACCGCGCCGGCGCGCAGGATGCCGTAGTACAGCACGACGAACTCCGGCACGTTCGGCAGCATCAGCGCCACCCGATCCCCCGGGGCGATGCCGCGATCGCGCAGGAACGCGGCCACCAGGGCGGTGCGTTCGGCGAGTTCGTCGTAGGTGAGCACGGTCGCGCCGGCGCGCAGCGCGGGACGGGTCGGATAGCGGTGCGCGCAGCGCAGCAGGTTCTCGCTCAGAGCGGGCGTCGGCATGCGAAAAATCGTCGCACCGCTGTGACGCCGATCCCATGGATCGCCGGACAACATCGCCGCGACACCGTTGTCCGCGGGAACAATCACACCCCCGGTAAGCTGCGGAAATGGTTCGAACCACGCCTCCCGGCCCGATCGTCGACGTCGCCGCGGCACTGCTCGCGCGCATCGATGATCTCGGGCTGCAGCTGGCCCGGCGCTTCGTCGCCGAACTCGACACCTACCGTGACGAGAATCTGGTGCCGTTCGCGACCATCCACACCTCCTGCACCCGCAATCTGACGCTGATGGTGCAGCACTTCACCACCGACGAGCCGGTGGATCCCGAGCCGCCGAAGGAGACGGGCAGGCTACGCGCCCAGCAGGGGGTGCCGCTGGCCGAGACCCTGCACGCATTCCGGATCGGGTTCGAATTCCTGTGGTCGGAGCTGGTCGCCGAGGCCAGGCGGCATCCGGCGGTCACCGACGCGGTGCTGGTCGATCTGGGCGCCGAGGTGTGGGCGCTGGCCGGGGAGTACTCCGTCGCCGTCGCCGCCGCGTACCGGGAGAGGAGCTCGGAGCTCATGCTGCAACGCGAGCACGAGCGCTCGGTACTGGTGGAGGCGCTGTTCACCGGCGTCATCGCCGATCCGGCCACGCTCGGCGAGGCGACCCGTATCCTGGGCCTGCCGCCGCGCGGCCGCTACGTCGTGGTGGCCGCGGAGGTCAGCGCGGCGGGCCGGGAGGCGCTGCCCGGCATCGAGTCGACCCTGCGCCACGCCCGGATCACCTCGGCCTGGCGGCTGCAGCCCGATCAGCAGATCGGCGTACTGGCACTGCCCGCCGACCGCGAGCCTGCCGCGCTGGCCGCCCTGCGCAAACACCGGGCCCGCATCGGCATGAGCCCACCGTACGAATCGCTCACCGAGACCCCGCAGGCGTGGCACTTCGCGCGCTTGGCGCTGGTCGGCCTCGCCGATCGCGCGTCCGGTGTCGCCCGGTTCGACGACAACCCGCTGGGCATGGTGGTCGCGGCCGCGCCGGTGGAGGCCGCGCATATGGTCGACATGCGCCTGCGCGAGGTGCTGGCCCTTCCCAACGACGAACGCGGCCGACTGCTCGAGACCCTCGAAACCTGGTTCGCCGCAGGCGGTTCCGCGACCAGGACCGGCGAACGGCTCTATCTGCACGCCAATACGGTGCGCTATCGTCTGCGGCGCGTCGAGAAGCTCACCGGCCGATCCCTCGCCGATCCCGCCGCCGTCCGCGATCTCGGTGCGGCACTGCAGGCATGGCAGGTCCTGGCGACGGTGCGCGCGCAGCGCTGAGCCGCGCGCTACAGCGCTTCCAGGCGCGCGGGCACGTGCTTGTGCCACGGCGTGCCGGCGAAGGCGTCCTTGTGGGCGGTGCTGGTCAATTCGTTCGGTGACACGCCCGCGCTGGTCGTGGTGCCGTCGCCGGCAGGGAAGTCCAGACCGTGCCCGTTGGGCAGCGCGATATTGCCCGCGCGCATCATGTCGCTGATCTCGACGGTCACGGTGGCCGTTCCGGTCTCGGTGACCAGCCGGGCCCGATCTCCGTCGGACACGCCGGCCGCGGCGGCGTCGTCGGCACTGACGCGCAGGTGCCCCTCGCGGTCGCGGCGGCGCCAGTCCGGGTTGCGCAAGATGGTGTTCGCGGTGAAGGACCGGCGTTCGCCCGCGGCGAGGACCAGCGGGAATTCCGGTGTGGTCCACGCTGTCCGCGCGGTGGGCAGCGCGCGGACCTGGTCGAGCAGGGTGTCGACGTCGAGGGTGAACCGGCGATCCTCGCGTTTGACGTAGTGCCACACGTCGTCCCAGGTGTCCTCGGTGAACACCACCCCCGACGGCGATGCCAGGATCGTGTCGAACAGCTCGTTCCCCGGCGTGAGGCCGCCGCCGGTGAACCCGGCGCGGCCGACGGCCTTCGGATTCGACAGCGCGCACAGCTGGCTCACTCCCCACAGCACCGCGGCGCCGCGCACCGCGGGATCGAGGGTGGCCCCGAGCGTTTCGTAGAGCAGGAACGGCACGACCTTGCCCAGCGCGGGGTCGGCGGCGACGGTCGCCAGGAAACTCGCGCCGAAGGTGGCGCGGCCGGTCTCGGCCGCCCGCCGCAGCCGGGTGATGGTCGCGTCGTCGACCACCCGCAGCCGGCGCAGCAGCCGCGCGTAGATCTCCGGCTCGGGCAGCGTGCCCGCGAGTGGTTCCAGCAGCGGCTTGCGCAGGTGGAAGACGTTGCGCGGGAACTCGAAATTGAAGAACGTGGCCTCGGGCTTCTCGAACTGGCTCGCGGCGGGCAGCACGTAGTCGGCCTGCCTGGCCGTCTCGGTGAACGCCACGTCGATCACGACGGAGAGCTCGGTGGCTCGCATCGCGTCCCGGAAACGCCGCGAGTCCGGCAGCGAATGCGCCGGGTTCGACGAGTCGATCCACAAGGCGCGGAACCGTTTCGGGTGCTCGGTGAGGATCTCGTCGGCGATCGAGTTGCACGGCACCAGCCCGCCGATGATCTTGGCCCCGGTGACGGGTGTGACCCGGTTACCACCGCCGCCGCCACCACCTCCGGCGAGCAGGCCACCCGCCAGCGGCACCACGGCGTCGAGCAGCGCGGACGCGCCCGCCTCGACGCCGGGTC
>NZ_JBCGFB010000108.1:0-20725 GCF_038752175.1 Nocardia sp. No.11
CGGCGCACGGGCTGTCGGGCCTGGCGGGCAGCAATCCCGTCGTCGGCGTGACGGGGTACACCCTGGGCGGCGGGTTCGGCTGGCTGGCCCGTGCGCACGGCTGGGCGTCGAACGCGGTCCGCGCGTTCGACATCGTCGACGCCGAGGGCGTGCGCGGCCTGGTCGACGCCGAATCCGACCCCGACCTGTTCTGGGCGCTGCGCGGCGGCGGTGGCGACTTCGCGATCGTCACCGCGCTCGAGTTCGATCTCGTCGAGCTGCCCCGGCTCTACGGCGGCCGGGTGAGCTGGTCGGCCGAGCGCACCCACGAGGCGTTCGCGCTGTTCACCGCGCTCACCACCGACGCGCCCCCGGAACTGTCGGTGTGGCTGCAGCGCTATCAACTGCCGGGCGCGGCGCCCACGGTCGCCATCGACTTCGCCTACCTCGGCGAGCCTGCCGACGGCCGCGCGCTGACTCGCGGCCTCGACGCGCTGCCGGGCGCGCTCGCCGACACCAGGGCGGCGATGACGGCCGACCAGCTCGGCACCATCACCGCCGAGCCGACCGATCCGAGCCCCTCGCTCTCGCGGGGCGAACTGCTCACCGATCTCGGCGACGCGGTGGTGAAGACCCTCGTCGACGCACCGGTGGCGCCCCTGCTCAATATCCAGATCCGCGGCCTCGGCGGAGCACTCGCCGAGGACGCTCCGCACGACGGCGCGCGCGGACCGGTCACCGAGCCGTACGCGCTCTATCTCCTCGGGCTGGGCCTGCCGCACCTGGTCGACAACGTCACCGCCGGGTTCGCCGCGATCCTCGACCAGCTCGGCCCGCACCGCACCGGCGCCAAGCCCTACACCTTCCTCGCGCCCGGCGAGTCGGCGAGCGCGGCGTTCGACGAGGCGACGCTGGCCCGGCTGCGCCGGATCAAGCGCGACCGTGACCCGCATCAGGTGCTGCGGGCCAATTTCCCGGTCCTGGCGTGACGCTAGCGGGCGGCGGCGCGGCTCGCCCGGTGCCTGCGGACCGCCGAGCGGTTCGCGCATGCCGGGCTGCAGAAGCGCTGCCGTCCGTTGCGTGAGGTGTCGGCGTACACGCGCGCGCAGTCCTGCGCGGCGCAGCCGCCGAGGCGGTCCATGCCGAGCCCGGTCAGATGCAGCGCGGTGCCGACGGTGATGAGCGCCGCGATCTGCCGGTCAGTGGCGACGCCGGGGTCGCGGAAATGCAGGTGCCAGCCGTCGCCGGCATGGTCGGTCAGCCGGGGCGCGGCGGCGTACTCGCCCAGCAAGGTGTTCAGCAGCGCGGCGCGGTCGGCGGGATCGACGCACTCGACCACGCGGCGCCAGCGCGTCAGAAACGCCGTCACGGACGTCAGATCGGCGTCGGTGGGCGGCGTGGACAGCACCAGTCCGGCCGCCGCGCAGCGTCGCCCCAGTTCGGCCGCGCTGTCGCACGGCCGGTTGAGCAGGTCGACCCCGAGCTGCACCGGCTCTCGTCCGTAATGGTTGTAATGCATAATGCCATTACATCAGACTCGAAGCATGACCAGCCATCCCACCCACACCTGGCGGATCGAGTCCTGCCACCGCACCAGCGAGGGTCTCGTCGCCTATCAGCGGTGCCGCTGCGGCGCGCGCCGGGTCGTCGTCGGCGATCCCGGCGTCAGCATCTCCGGCGAACTGCGCGGCAACGACGACGGGCTCGCAGCGACCGCCTAGCGACTCCGGGCAGCGCCATGACGAACATCACGTTTGCCCGCTACACTCTGGACCACTGCCCAGATGTGGGGCATCTCTCGTCAGCGTTCGACCGGAAAGACCACTTGATGAAGCGTTCCACCGTCGTCGCGGCCTTCGCGGCCGCCACCGCGCTCGGCCCGATCGCGGGGACCGCGGCGGCCGAGTCGCCCGGCCTGCCCCTGTCCCCGTATGTCGCCGCCGCACCGACGGCCACCGGCGATTTCGGCCTGCCCAGCGACAAGCCCGAGTCGGGGTCGGCGCAGAGCGGCTCCACCACCGGCGTCGAGACCACCGGCTCCTCCGGCACCGGCTCGGCCGGCCTGCCCAACCTCGACCGGCTGCTGTTCGGCGGCCGCATCCTCTGCGGTGCGCTCGGCAGCGCGCTGGCCGTCGCCGGCGAGGCGATGATGGACTGCGCCGACCTGCCGACACCCGCCTGAACCACCCCGTTCACGCACGAAGGGCCACCGGAAACCTCCGGTGGCCCTTCGCTTTTCGCGCGGATCAGGCGACGTCGGCGTTGCCCGCCTTCCATTCCGGCCACGGGATGTTCCAGTCCCCGAGACCGTCGACACCGGACAGGGTGCCGCCGACGGTGTTCTTCACGATGGTGATGTCACCACGCTTGGCGTTCTCGTACACCCAGCGGGCGTTGGCCGGGCTGAGGTTCAGGCAGCCGTGGCTGGCGTTGGAGTAGCCCTGCTGCCCCACCGACCACGGCGCGGAGTGGAAGAAGATGCCGCTGTAGGAGATTCGCGTCGCGTAGTCGACCGGGGTGCGGTAGCCGTCCGGCGAGTTCACCGAGACGCCGTAGGTCGAGGAGTCCATGATGATCTTCTCGTGCCGGTCGCTGACGATGTAGATGCCGTTGTCGGTGGGCGTGGAGTCCTTACCCATCGAGGTCGGCATGGTCATGATCACCTGACCGTTGCGTTCCACCGTCACCTGGTGGGTGTTGTCGTCGGCGGTGAAGATCTGCGCGTCGCCCACGGTGAAGAACGAGTGGATGTTGTCCTGGCCGTACAGCCCCTTGCCGAGGTCCTTGCCGTAGACGTTCACATCGATCGTCACCTTGGTGCCCGGTGCCCAGAAATGCTCTGGGCGCCAGCGCACTTCGCGGTTGTTCACCCAGTAGAAGGCGCCCTCGACCGCGGGCTCGGTGGTGATCTTGATGGCGTCCTGCGCGGCCCGGCGATCGGGGATGTTCTCGTCGAACTGGATGGCCACCGGCTGACCGATGCCGACCACCTCGCCCTCGCCGGGGAGCAGGTACGGCTTGGTCTGGCTGTTCGGCGAGCTCGTGGTGAAGCTGAGCGTCGTCGAGTTCACGCCGCCCAGACCCATCGCGGAGGCCGTCAGCTTGTAGGTCTTGCCGTAGCCGAGCACCTCACTGGTCGCCCAGGAACGGCCGTCGGCGGCCAGCTGGCCCGCGACCGGGCGCCCCTCCTTGTTCGTGAGCGTGACCTCGGTGAACTTGCCGTCCTCGACCTGGAAGGCCATCGGCATACCGGGCGAGACGCCGACCTGCCCGTCCTTGATCGTGGACACCAGCTTCGGCTTGATGAGTTCGGTGATCGGGTTGCGGTCGATCGCCACCTCGACCCCCGCGCCCTCAGCCGCCGAGCAAGCGGACGCGCCGAGCGCGAAGACCGCCAGCAACGCCACCGGAACGATCGTCCGCAGCGACCGATGTCGCCCCCGAGTCTTACCCATGTCAACCCCGTTTCCGTACCGACGCAATAACTGTGTGCGCCGCAGATCCCATCGACGCCTATCGCTCGTGCCATCCGCGTCGACGGGGGCGGTCGAGATCGTCGTCCCGCCATTCTGCCAGCCCGCCCGGTCGCCACCAACGGGAAAGCCCCCGCGACACGACCAAGTCACAATCGTTAGATACGCCGCGGGGCCTCCGCCGTTAACAACCCGAAGAGTGCCGCATTGTTGCTGGTCAGAGCCCGATTTCACTTTCCGGCCCGAAGCCTGTTAATGTTTGTTCCGCACCGGAGAGCGGGGCCGAGGGAGACACCGAGAGGTTCTCTCCCAGAGTCGCGGTCCGAGCAAACCAAGCGCCATTAGCTCAATTGGCAGAGCAGCTGACTCTTAATCAGCGGGTTCGGGGTTCGAGTCCCTGATGGCGCACAACAGACCGCATCCCGGCAGTTACCGAAACTGCCGGGATGCGGTCTTTCTACGTCCGGCCATCTGTCCGGTAACGGTCACGAGGTCGTTATCGAACCGCCATGGACAGCGGCCCATCGCATCACAGCAGTCACGATCCGGACAGGCTGGAGCTGCGCAAACGCTCGCCAAACCCGATTTCCGCAAACTTTTTCTGTGACGCGCGGCACATCTTTCGAGGCGGCAAACTCCCTGCGTAGATAACGATTCCGCAACTGCGCAGGGAACCGACCAAGATCGGCAGCGTTTGCCGTTCAGGTCTCGTTCACCTTCTGTTAACCCACCGTGACCATTCTGCAATCAGGTCACAAACAGACCTGCGGTTTGGTTAGCCCCGGAGTATCCAACTTCGAAGAGCACGAGAACCGAACAGCGCGTGGTCTCCCCGCAGCCAGCTGTGGAGCACCGTGCGACGCGCGGACCGCCATCGAGCGTCCGACCCCTGACAGCGTCGCACATTCCCATACGGACAGAAACAACACATCGCCTGACCGGCGTGCGCCGCTGCGTGCGCTGCGCGATCCACCGCGCCTCCCCACCGGGGCCTGCGGTCGCCAGACAGAGATGAAGGAACAGAACAGCAATGCTCAACAAAGACAAGCTCAGCACCGTTATCGGCCGTCGTTCGCGCCGTGAGGCGTTCACCGTGGCGGTCGCCGCGGTCGGTCTGGTCGCCGTAGCCGCGTCCTCCGCCGTCTCCTTCGCCGACGACAGCGTTCCCGAGCGTGCTGCCATGGTCGTCGAGCAGGCGGAGAGCATCCCCGCCGTCGGCGCCGCCCCCGCCATCCAGGCGATCCCCGCCCCGGCCCCCGCGCCGGAGGCCGCTCCGGCCCCCGCGCCCGCTCCCGAGGCCGCCCCGGCCCCGATGCCCGAGCCGGCTCCCCCCGTGTACCCGGACAACCTGGACGGCTGGATCCGCCAGGCCCTCGACATCATGGCCGCCAAGGGCATCCCCGGCACCTACGAGGGCATCCACCGCAACATCATGCGCGAGTCGACCGGTAACCCCCAGGCGATCAACCTGTGGGACTCCAACGCCGCGATGGGCATCCCTTCCAAGGGCCTGCTCCAGGTGATCGACCCGACCTTCGCCGCGTACCACGTCGAGGGCACCCCCTTCGACGTCTGGAACCCGGTGTCCAACATCGTGGCGGCCTGCAACTACGCGGCGCACCGCTACGGCTCGATGGACAACGTCAACAGCGCCTACTGAGCCACCTGACGGATCAACGCCCGTGCCCCGGTCATCGCCCGACCGGAGCGCGGGCGTTCGTCGTAGAATCGCCCCCGTGCCAGACAGCGCCGATCAGGCACCCGATCACGCGCATTCCGACGCGGCCACCGCGAGCCGCGTCGCCAAGGCCCGCAGGCTGGCCGCCTACCTCTGGGACCGCGATATCCGCGGTGCCGAGCTGCTCGCCCTGCCCGCGGCCACCCTGCGCAAGCTGGCCAGGGCCGCCGACACCAATCCGCCGAGCACCGGCGAGACCTGGCAGGTGGTCGCCGACCTGCTCGAGCAGAAGGACGCGTGGGCGGCCCGCAATCCCGGGCACGCCGCCGCGGTCCGCGCCAACGCCGACGAGAAGCTGCTGTGGGTGAAGCCGCCCGTCACCCCGTGGACGACGGGGTCCTGAGCCGCGCCGTCAGGACACGACGAGACCGATCGCGAGCGCGACCATGATCACCGCGATCACCGAATCGAGCACCCGCCACGCGATCGGCCGCGCGAACAGCGGCCCGAGGCGGCGCGCGCCGTATCCCAGCGCCAGGAACCAGCCGATGCTGGCGAGCATCGCTCCCCCGGCCAGGAACCAGCGGTCCGGGCTCGCGTAGGTGCTCGCGAAGGAGCCGAGCAGCACCACGGTGTCCAGGTACACGTGCGGGTTGAGCCAGGTCAGAGCCAGACAGGTGAGGACCGAGGCACCGACAGCCACCGAGGCGCCCGCCGCGTCGGCGATCAGCGCCGACGAACTCAGCGCCCGCCGCGCCGCCAGCACCGCGTAGCCGAACAGGAACGCCGCCCCCGCGTACCTGGCCACCGTGAGCACCGCCGGCACCGCCTCGACGACGGTCCCGAAGCCCGCGACCCCGGCCGCGATCAGCACGATGTCGGACACGGCGCAGACCGCGATCACCGGCAGCACATGCTGCCCGCGCACGCCCTGGCGCAGCACGAACGCGTTCTGCGCGCCGATCGCCACGATGAGGGAGAGCCCGAAGCCCAATCCGGAGAGGGCGGCCAGTGCCGCGGAGGATGCCGTCACGTCGTTCGACGTTAAGAGGACATCAATTTTCAGGCCAGCTAATGATTCTTCACTACCATTAGAATTTCTTACATGGATCTGCAGCTGGACCAGTTGCGCGCGCTCGACGCGGTGCTCACCGAGGGCACCTTCGAGGCGGCGGCGCGGCGGTTGACCGTCACCCCATCGGCGATCAGCCAGCGGATCAAGGCGCTCGAGGAAGCCGCGGGCCGCATCCTGGTGCAGCGCTCGAAACCGGTGCGCGCCACCGAATCCGGGCTCGCGGTGCTGCGCTTGGCCCGGCAGGTGGAACTGCTCGCCGCCGACACCGCCCGCGAGCTCGGCGACGTCGACCGGCCCGCCGGGCGGCCGGCGCGGATCCCGATCGCCGTCAACGCCGATTCGCTGGAGACCTGGGTGATGCCCGCCCTGGCGAGGGTGGGCGACCAGATCTGCTTCGAACTGCATCGCGAGGACGAGGAACACACCACGCGACTGCTGCGCGACGGCACCGTGATGGCGGCGATCACCTCGACCGCGACGCCCGTCCAGGGCTGCAAGGTCGTCGCGCTCGGCGCCATGCGCTACCAGTCGCTGGCGACGCCGGATTTCGTCGCGGACTGGTTCCCCGACGGCGCGCGCCCCGGCTCGTACGCGCACGTGCCGATGATCCAGTTCGACCGCAAGGACGATCTCCAGTTCCGCCACGTCGGCCGCCGGTCGACCCTGCCGATCGACCCGCCGATGCATTTCGTGCCGTCGTCGAACGCCTTCGGCGACGCGGTGCGCCTGGGCATGGGCTGGGGCATGCTGCCCGACCTGCAGACCGAAAAGGAGAGGGCCGAGGGCACACTCGTCAATATCGACGGCCGTGCCCACATCGACGTCCCGCTCTACTGGCAGCAGTGGAAGCTCGACTCCCCCGCGCTGGGCAAGACCGCGGCGGCCATCGTGGCGGCCGCCGCGGACAAGCTGATCCAGCCGGTGCGGTGATCTCGAACCGTCACGTGGCCCTCGTCAGACCTTCTTCACCACGCTGGACTTCAACTGCATCGGTCCGATGCCGTCTACCTTGCAGTCGATGTCGTGATCGCCGACGCCCTGCACCAGACGGATGTTGCGCACCTTGGTGCCCGCCTTGATGCCGGTCGGACTGCCTTTGACCTTGAGGGTCTTGACCACCGTCACGGTGTCGCCGTCGGCGAGCACATTGCCGACGGCGTCGCGGATCACGTCGGCACCGGCGTCGTCGGCACCGGCGGGCGACCACTCGTTGGCACACTCCGGGCACACCAGCAGGGCGCCGAGCTCGTAGGTGTATTCGCAGGAACAGGCGGGACAGGGCGGCAGCGAATCGCTCATCGGTATTCCTTCGGGGAGATCAAGCGGCGGAGAGGAATTCGACGAGGACCCGGTTGATCTCGTCGGGCTGTTCGAGGTAGCCGTAGTGCCCGCACCGTTCGATCTCGGCATAGCGGGCGCCGGGGATAGCCTCGGCGACCTCGCGGCAGAACCGCGCGGGCACCATCTGGTCGTCGGCGAATCCGACGACCAGGCTGGGCACGGTGATCCCCCGGTAGGCCTCGCGGCGGTCCTGGGAGCGGTCCATCCCCAGCTGGGCGCGGGTGCCGGGAGTGCCCTTGCCCGAGGTGAATTCGAAGATGTCGAGCCACTCCTGCGCCTTGGCCGGGTCGGCCAGGGTGTGCGGGGACAGGTTCAGCATCGCCTTGACCGCGGCCGCGTACTCCGGGGGCAGCGCGATCCCCTTGTCGAACAACGCCTGTTCGCCGCGGTTGAGGGTGCTCGACACCGGGTGCGGCCGCGCGGTGGCCGCGAACATGACGGCCTTGCCCAGCAGTTCGGGACGGGCCAGCGCGAGCTCGGCCACCACCCGCGACCCCATCGACGTCCCGACCACGTGCGCGGGTGCGCCCAGGTGCTCGATCAGGGCGGCGGTATCGCCGACCAGATCGGCCATGGTGATCCCCGCCGCCGACTCTGAGGACGGCGCGATCCCCCGATTGTCGACCGTGACGACCCGAAAGCCTGCCCCGACCAGGGCGGGCACCTGATACGTTCGCCAGACCCGGCCGGGGCTGCCGCTGCCCATCACGAGCAGGACCAGCGGCCCGGACCCGGTGACGTCGTAGTTGAGCTGGATGCCGTTGAGCGAGGCGAGGGGCATATTTCTCCTGTTAGCCTGTTTGCTAAAGTTAGAAAACACCATACCGCCACGGCAGGACGGGGTTCACCACGGTGCCAGGATTGAGCAGGCCGCTGTACCAGATGAAGGCCGACTTCTTCAAAACCCTCGGCCATCCGGTCCGTATCCGGGTGCTGGAGTTGCTCAGCGAGCGCGAACACGCGGTCTCGGAGATGCTGCCCGAGGTCGGCGTCGAGGCGGCGAACCTGTCTCAGCAGCTGGCCATCCTGCGCCGGGCCGGCCTGGTAACCGCGCGACGCGAGGGACTGTCGGTGACCTACGAACTCACCTCGCCGCGCGTGAAGGAGCTGCTGATCGTGGCTCGCGCGATCCTGACCGGCGTAGTCGCCGGGCAGGCGGAACTCCTCGAGAACCCCGAGTCCACCGTGGCCTGACCCACCCGCTCCCCACCGGGCCACCTTCACCCACTGATTGCACATTTTCTAAATTAGACACCTAGCAAGTTGACAAGGAGAACACCCGTGACCGCGAGCTCCGCGCCGATGACGGTTCCCACCGACCACCCGGCCATCCTGCGCTGGGTCGACGAGATCGCCGACCTGGCCACGCCCGACCGCGTGGTCTGGTGCGACGGGTCCCGCGACGAATGGGATCGGCTGACCGACGAACTCGTCGAGAAGGGCACCTTCGTCCGGCTCACCGGCAAGCCCAACTCCTTCTGGTGCGTCTCCGACCCGGACGACGTCGCCCGTGTCGAGGACCGCACCTTCATCTGCTCCGCCGACCCCGCCGACGCCGGCCCGACCAACAACTGGGTCGATCCCGTCGACATGCGCACCGTCATGACCGAGCACTACCGCGGCGCGATGACAGGTCGCACGATGTATGTCATCGGCTTCTGCATGGGCCCGCTCGACGCCGCCGAACCGAAGTTCGGTGTGCAGATCACCGACTCACCGTATGTGGCGGTGTCGATGCAGATCATGACCCGCTCGGGCACGCCGGTCTGGGAAAAACTCACCGGCGACACCGACTTCGTCCAGTGCCTGCATTCGGTCGGAGCGCCGCTCGGTGCGGGCCAGGCCGACGTGCCGTGGCCGTGCGACAGCACCAAATACATCGCGCACTTCCCCGAATCGCGCACCATCTGGAGCTACGGCTCCGGCTACGGCGGCAACGCGCTGCTGGGCAAGAAGTGCTTCGCGCTGCGGATCGCCTCGGTCATCGGGCGCGACGAGGGCTGGCTGGCCGAGCACATGCTCATCCTCAAACTCACCTCACCGCAGGGCCGCACGCACTATGTGGCCGCGGCGTTCCCGTCCTCCTGCGGCAAGACCAATCTGGCGATGCTGGAACCCGCGCTACCCGGCTGGCAGGCCGAGACCATCGGTGACGACATCGCCTGGATGCGCTTCGGCGCCGACGGCAGGCTGTACGCGGTCAACCCGGAGGCCGGGTTCTTCGGCGTCGCGCCCGGCACCGGCGCGCGCACCAATCCCAACGCGATCGCCACCATCGACCGCGGCAACTCCCTCTTCACCAACACCGCGCTCACCGATCAGGGCGACGTGTGGTGGGAAGGACTGACGAAGCAGCCGCCCGCCCACCTCACCGACTGGCGCGGCAACGACTGGACGCCCGAATCCGGAACCCCTGCCGCGCACCCGAATTCGCGCTACTGCACCCCGATCGAGCAGTGCCCGTCGGTGGCGCCGGAGTGGAACGACCCGACCGGCGTGCCGATCTCGGCGATCTTCTTCGGCGGTCGCCGCGCGAGCACCGTGCCGCTGATCGCCGAGACCTTCGACTGGGCGCACGGCGTGTTCACCGCGTCGGTGCTGTCCTCGGAGACCACCGCGGCGGCCACCGGGGCGGTCGGCCTCGTCCGCCGCGATCCGATGGCGATGCTGCCGTTCCTCGGCTATCACGTGGGCGACTACTTCGCGCACTGGCTGCGGCTCGGCGCCGCGGCCGACGCCGCCAAGCTGCCGAAGATCTTCCAGGTCAACTGGTTCCGGCGTGATGCCGACGGGACCTTCCTGTGGCCCGGCTTCGGCGACAACGTGCGCGTGCTGAAGTGGGCGCTGGAACGCCTCGACGGCACCGCCGACGCGCAGTGGACGCCGATCGGCTACGTGCCGACCGCCGACGCGCTGGACCTGTCCGGGCTCGACGAGGCCGACCGCGCGCTGGTCGAGAAGGCGCTGGTCGTCGACGCCGCGGAGTGGGTCACCGAGACCCGGTCCATCGACGAATGGTTCGCCCGCATCGGCGGCAACCGGTTACCCGACGAACTGCGCGAGCAGCTGGCGGCACTGAAGTTGCGCCTGCTCGGCAACCGCTGACCATGCGGGCACTGCTGCCGACCTGGTCGGAGTGGAAGCCCGCCTTCCTGGCGCCGGGCACGGATCTGATGGCGGGGCTGATCGTGGCGCTGGTGGCTCTGCCGCTGGCGCTGGGATTCGGCATCAGTTCCGGGCTCGGCGCCGCCGCCGGCCTGGCGACGGCGATCGTGGCCGGCGCGCTGGCCGCCGTCTTCGGCGGCTCGCGCTTCCAGGTGTCGGGGCCGACCGGTGCGATGACCGTGGTGCTGGTGCCGATCGTGCACGAGCACGGCGCGTCCGGGGTGCTGACCGTCGGGCTGATGGCGGGTGTGCTGCTGGTGGCACTGGCCTTCGCCGGTGTCGGCCGCGCGGTGCGGTTCATGCCGGCTCCGGTGATCGAGGGTTTCACCGCGGGCATCGCGGTGGTGATCGCGCTGCAACAGTTTCCGGGCGCGCTGGGGGTGTCCGGAGCCGAGGGCGAGAAGGTCTGGCAGTCGGCCATCGACGCCGTGCGACGGTTCGTCGAGCACCCGAACGCGACCGCGCCGGTGACGGCGCTGCTGGTGGCGGTCGTGATCCTGATCGGCGGGCGGTTTCTGCCCAAGCTGCCGTTCGCGCTGGTCGCCGTCGCGGTGGCGACGGTCGTCGGTACCGTGTTCGACCTGGATCTGGCCCGGATCGGGGCGATCCCGGCCGGGCTGCCCGCACCCTCGCTGAGTTTTGTGCACGCCGACGAACTGACCACGCTGCTGTTGCCCGCGCTCGCCGTCGCCACGCTGGCCGCGCTCGAATCCCTGCTGTCGGCCACCGCGGCCGATGCCATGGCCGTCGGGACCCGCCACGACCCGGACCGGGAACTGTTCGGCCAGGGACTGGCGAATATCGCCGCGCCGCTGTTCGGCGGCGTGCCCGCGACCGGTGCGATCGCCCGCACCGCGGTCAACGTGCGCTCGGGGGCGCGCACCCGGCTGGCGGCGCTGACGCACGCGGCGATCCTGGCGGGCATCGTCTACCTGGCGGCCGGGCTCGTCGCCGACATCCCGATCGCGGCGCTGGCCGGGGTGCTGCTGGCGACGACCGTGCGGATGGTGGAGACCGCGTCGCTGGCCGCGATCGCGCGCGCCTCGCGGGGCGACGCGATCGTCATGCTGGTGACCTTCCTCGTCACCGTGGCGTTCGACCTGGTCACGGCAGTGGTGATCGGTATCGGTTTCGCGCTCGTGCTCGCGGTGCGCGCGGTGGCCCGCGAGGCGAGCCTGCACCAGGTCCCACTGGACGACAGCGATCATCTCGGCGAGGAACACGACCTGCTGCGCGACCACATCGTCGCCTACCGCATCGAGGGCCCGCTGTTCTTCGCCGCCGCCCACCGCTTCCTGCTGGAGTTGTCCGAAGTCGCCGACGTGCGGGTGGTGATCCTGCGGATGTCGCGCGTCACCGCCCTCGACACCACCGGCGCCCTGGTCTTGGCCGACGCCGTCACCAAACTCCAGCACCGCCACATCACCGTCCTGATGTCCGGTCTGCGCGAAGACCACCGCACCCGCCTGGCGGCCATGGACGCCCTCCCGGCCGGCGGCGACGACGCCGTCTTCCCCGACACCGGGACCGCCATCACCTACGCCCGCCGCTTCCTGCCCACCCACCGAACCCCGTGAGTGTCCACCGCGCCGACCGGCGCTGAAACCGGCTGTGCCGCCGGGCGACCCGCGAATCACGCGGAACGGGTGCGGAACTGTGCGCGGTACGCGGTCGGGGTGAGGCCGGTGGCGGCGGCGAGGTGGGTGCGCAGGTTCACCGCGGTGCCGAGGCCGCTCGCGGTGGCGACCTGTTCGACGGTGAGGTCGCTCGCTTCGAGGAGGCGCCGCGCGTGGTCGAGGCGGCGGGCGGTGAGCCAGGACAACGGGGTACAGCCGAGTTCGGCGCGAAAGCGCCGGTGCAGGGTGGCCACGCTCACGCACGCGTGGGCCGCGAGATCGGTGACCGTGATCGGTTCGGTCGCATGGTGTTCGGCCCACTCCACCGTCGAGGCCAGGGACGGGCCGGGCTCGCGCGGCACCGGACGGTCGATGAACTGACGCTGGCCGCCGCGGCGGTGCGCGGCGAAGACCAGGCGGCGCGCGACCGCGGTCGCGATCGCGGTCCCGTGATCACGACCGACCAGATACAGCGCCAGGTCCAGGGCCGCCGCGCTGCCGGCCGAGGTGAGGACGTCGCCGTCGTCGATGAACAGCACGGCGTCGTCGACCTCGGTGTCGGGGAAACGACGCCGGAACTCGGCGGCCCACTGCCAATGCAGGGTGACGGTGCGCCCGGCCAGTACTCCGGCCTCGGCGAGGGTGAACGCCCCGCTGCACATGCCGACCAGCCGGGCGCCCCTGGCATGCGCGCGAGCGATCGCCGCGAGTACGGCCGGGTCCCGTGGTGTGCCGGTGTCCGGGCGGTTCGGGACGATCACGGTGTCGGCGGCGTCGAGCAGGGACAGCTCGGCCAGACCGGTCATGGTGAAGAAGTTCTGCCGCATCGGCACCTCGCGCCCGTGCGCGCAGAGCCGGAAGTCGTAGAGCAGACCACCGATCTCGGGGCGGTCGATGCCGAAGACCTCGGTCATACAGGCGAGTTCGAACGGATTGGACCCCTCGTCGACGAGCGCCGCGATCCGGTGCAGACCCGGGTGCGAGAAATCTTGCGACATGCGTCATTCATCGCACTGTTCAGCGCGGTACCGCAACCGCGACCATGAGGCATGACCGATCGACCGATGAATATCGACGCCGCGCTCGCCACCTTCGACGCCCTGTGGAGCCCCCGTATCCTGGCCCGGGTCAACGACTGGGATGTGCGCCTGGCCAAGGTGCGCGGCGAGCACCTCTGGCACGCCCACCACGACACCGACGAGTTCTTCCTCGTCCTCGACGGCACCCTCGACATCGACCTGCGCGGGCCGGACCGGCGAGTCACCCTGCACCGCAACGACACCTACGTCGTGCCGCGCGGGGTCGACCACCGCCCCTCGTCCGTGGCGGGCGCGACCCTGCTCCTGTTCGAGCCCGCGGGGACCCTGAGCACCGGCGACCACACAGGCGAGATCCCCGACCACATCACCGCCACCACCGGGACCGCGCTGAGCTGAACCGCGGGCCGCCGACGTGGTCAGCCCGCGGTGGCGGCGAAGTACGCGGTCCGCACGGCAACCTGCGGCGGGGGCGGGAAGTCGGGGTTGCCCGAACCGAGCGGGCCGACCCGCACCGTCCAGGTGCTCGCCGACGTGTCGACCGCGGTGCGCGCGTTCGCGGGCTGGAGCACCACGTCGTGGCCACCGTCGCAGGAGTACGCGCCGACCAGGCCGTCGGAGCGACCGCCCCAGGCGCCGCCGACGCGGATGCGGCAGTGCCTGCCGTCGGCCAGTTCCAGCGCCCACGGTTCGGGCGATTCGGTGCGGCCGACCGCGCCGAGCTGCGGCGTCACCGTGTAGCGGCGCAGCGTGCGCTGCCAGGGGTCGCTCGCGCAGAGCAGGGTGGTGTTGCCGGGCGGAGCCCAGCAGACATCGGCCGAGTCGGCGGAGGCGCCGCAGCCGGAGTAGATACCCGGGGTGTTCCCCGAGCGGCTCGGTTCGGCGTATCGGCAGTCCAGCGTGCCGTACGGATCGGGGCTGACGACGGTGAAGCCGTCAGCGGGCCGGCCGGCGGCGGTGACCGCGACGACCGAGACGACACCGGTCGTCGCGCTGGTCGGAGTGGATGTGACCGGGCCCGCGGTAGTCGGCGGTCCGGGGCCGGTCGTCGCGCCCGGCGTCACTGGCTCGGTGGTCTGGCCCGGCGTCACGCCGGACGTGGCCGGTTGCCCGGTGACCTGGGTCGGAGTCGGGGTGGCGATCTCCGACGACGAACACCCGGCGAGGACGATGGTCAGCGCCGCGCCCAGCGCACCGGCAACCCCTGCTCGAACAGTCATAGCCACCCCTGAGTTCGACGAACCCGACCTTCGAGTTGTCCATCGACCGGGCGCGCGAATTCGTTAACCGGGCAAGGCTGTTCGGGCGTCGCTCGCCCCGACCACCTTCGCCGAGAGCGAGCGGAGCGCGTCGCTCTCGCCCTCGCTGAGCCGGTCGACGAACACCTCGCGCACCAGCTCGACGTGCTCGGGCGCGGCCCGGCCGAGCACCGCGCGCCCCTCCTCGGTCAGCGAGACGACGATCCCGCGCGCGTCGTCCTCGGCGGGCCTGCGGTCGACGAGCCCGCGCGCCGCCATCCGCGCCAGCTGCTTGGACAGCCGGGACTTGTCCCAGCACACCTCGCCCGCGAGTTCCTTGGCCCGCATGCAGCCGTTCGGCGTGGCCGACAGCGGCACCATCAGCTCGTAGTCGGCCATCGACAGCCCGTGCTCGGCCAGGCCGGCCGCGATCGCCGCGTCCAAGCGCTGACGCATGCGGATGTAGGCCTGCCAGGTCTGCTGCTCTTCCTCGGTCAACCATCGAGTCACGGGAATGATCCTAGAACCCATTTGGTTGACATGGAAACAAAGCACGTATGGACCAGGAGGCGCATCCCATGCCCGCAATCACCGTCGACGACATCATGGTGCTGCCCCGGCTGCCCCGACCGGATGTCACCGAGACCCAGCGACCCGTCCGCCAGATCGTCACCGCCGCGCGTCAGCGCGAGGGCGCGGGCTTCGAGGTGACCCGCCCCTTCCCCAGCGTCGACCTGCGCTCGGCCGACCCGTTCATCCTGCTCGACCAGATGGGCCCCGTCGCCTACGAGCCCTACGAGGCCAAGGGCGCGCCCTGGCATCCGCATCGCGGCTTCGAGACCGTCACCTACATGCTCGACGGCACCATGGTCCACCACGATTCGCAGGGCGGCGGCGGCGTCATCAGCGAAGGCGACACGCAGTGGATGACCGCGGGCTCGGGCATGCTGCACGACGAACTGCCCGAGGAGAAGCTCGTCATCTCCGGCGGCACCTTCCACGGCATCCAGCTGTGGGTGAACCTGCCGCGGGCGAACAAGTTCGCCACCCCGCGCTACCAGGACCTGCGCGCGAGTGAGCTGACTCTGGTCAGCTCGCACGACGGCGGCGCGCTCGTGCGCGTCATCGCCGGTGACCTCGCCGGCTTCACCGGTCCCGGCTCCACCTACACCCCCATCGCCTACGCGCACGCCTCGCTGGTACCCGGCGCCCAGCTCGAGACGCCGTGGCCCAAGGACTACACCGCGCTGGCCTACGTGCTGTCCGGCAGCGGCACCGTCGGCGTCGAGCACAGGCCGATCGGCGCCGGTCAGCTCGTGGTCTTCGGCAAGGGCGACGCCATCACCCTGACCGCCGATCGCACCCAGCACAGCAGCACCGGCGATCTCGAGGTCCTGCTGCTCGGCGGAAGGCCGTTGCGCGAACCGGTGATCCAGTACGGGCCGTTCGTCATGAACACCAGGGAGGAGATCATCGAGGCCATGGAGGATTTCCAGGCAGGCCGGATGGGCACCGTGCCCGCCGAGCACCTGACCGGACGACGTCTGGGCGAGTAGGCGGTCCCGGCGGCAGACGATCCGCAGACGCCACGCGGTTGACAACCGGACGCCCCGTCACGAAGGTTGACGGGGCCGCCCGGGGTGCGAAGTGTCCGGGCCCACAACCGAACCGCAGCAGACATCGAGGAATTCATGAACGTTCGCCGGCTCACCGTGAGCCTCGCCGCCGCAGGTCTGACCCTGCTCGCCGTCCCCGCCGCCCACGCCGACGTGGTGTCGGGTTCCGCGGGCACCGGCTCCTCCAGCTTCGACTCGCTCCTCGGCGCGACCGGCTCGGCCAACCTGGTCCAGTCCGGCTCGGCCGGTGGCGCCTTCCGTAGCTGCGACGACGCGATCGCCGCCGGTCGCGCCCCGCTGTTCCGCGGCGAAGCGGGCTACTCCCCCCACCTCGACCCCGACGGTGACGGGCTGGCCTGCCCCACGCAGTAGTCTCGGCGGCTGGCGCCGCGCGGTGGGGCTGTTGCCTCACAGAAGAAACCCCCGATGTGGCCGGTGCCGCATCGGGGGTTTCTGCGTTCAACGCTTACTCAGCGGCGAAAGATCTTGACCAGCAGCAAGCCTGCCACCAGGGCACCTGCGCCGATCAGCGTGTATTTGACCTTCGGCTCGTTCAACTTGGCGACCACGATCGCCTTGGTGTCGTCCGCGATCCGCTGCGGATCGGCGCGCACCGCCAGTTCGTCGAGCGTCGTCGCCAACCGGGCGCGCGCGATCTCGATCTCGCGCTCGATCCGGTCGGTGTCGTCCTTGGCCACCGTCACCTCCATATTGTCTGCTGCTCGCCGACGAGTCTATCCATGCGTTCGTCGCACCCGGTCGGTTACCGTGCGGTGGTGACCGACAACCATCGCCTCTCCCCCGGAGACACCGCCCCCGATTTCACGCTGCCCGACGCCGACGGCACGGACGTGTCGCTGTCGGACTACCGCGGCCGCAAGGTGATCGTCTACTTCTACCCGGCCGCCAGCACTCCCGGCTGCACCAAGCAGGCCTGCGATTTCCGCGACAACCTGGCCGAGCTCGGCGGCGCGGGCATCGACGTCATCGGCATCTCGCCGGACAAGCCCGCCAAGCTGGCCAAGTTCCGCGACGCCGAGGGCCTGACCTTTCCGCTGCTGTCGGACCCCGAGCGCGAGGTGCTGAAGGAGTGGGGCGCGTTCGGCGAGAAGATGATGTACGGCAAGACCGTCACCGGCGTCATCCGCTCGACCTTCCTCGTCGACGAGCAGGGCAAGATCGAACTCGCCCAGTACAACGTCCGCGCCACCGGCCACGTCGCCAAGTTGCGCCGCGACCTGTCGGTGTAGCTAGTCACCGAAGGTGCCGATGAACACCTCGTAGCCGTCGAGCAGGCGGGCCAGCCCGAACTCGAAATCGGCTTTGCTCCAGTCGATATCGTCGTCGTCGAAGGCGGAGGCGGACAGCGCGGCCGTCACCGAGGGAAAGCGCTGGGGGTCGAGCACCCGCGCCAGTACCGAGGCGAAGTCGCCGTCCTCCTCCGCCTGCAGGTCGCGCACGGCCCGCCGCTTGCCCACCACGAACATCGACAGGTTCATCACCAACTGGAGCTTGACCGGCTCGGGCACCGCCGTCTCGCTCAGCAGTCGCAGACCGGCGTCGAGCCAGGCCATGTTGTTGGGCCCCAGCGGTGGCCGGTTCAACGGGATGTCCACCCACCACGGATGCGTGCCGATCCGCTCGAACTCCGCGCTCGCCCATTGCTCGAGGCCGGCCCGCCACGGCGTGCCTGCCGCGATGACCGGCGGCGCGCCGACCACCCGGTCCAGCAGCAGGTCCTCCAGCGTGTTCTTGCTGTCGACATAGCGATACAGCGACATGGCCGTGAAGCCGAGCTGCTTGGCGACCCGGCCCATCGACAGCGCCGCGTACCCCTCGGCGTCGGCCACCGCGACGGCGGCGTCCAGGATCTGGTCGAGGGTCAGCGTGCGCCGGGGGCCGCGCGTACCGGGCTGCTCCAGCCCCCACATCAGCTCGACCGCCTTCGGTAGCGCCGCGTCCGTCATCCGCTGTTCCTCCTCCGCTCGCGTCGACTCTAGCGGTGCCGCTCTTGTGCTCAATAACTGCTTACTCTATAAACTATCTTTATCACATAAACAGTTTCTCGATCGGAGAGAACTCATGACGCTCGACCCATCGCCCGCCATCGCGGTTCACGGGCTGCGCAAGACCTTCGGTGCCCAGGCCGTGCTCGACGACCTCGATCTCGAGGTGGCACCCGGTACCGTTTTCGCGCTGCTCGGACCCAACGGGGCGGGCAAGACGACCCTGGTCCGCATCCTGGCCACCCTGATCCGGCCCGAACACGGCGACGTGCGCGTCTTCGGGCACGACGCCGTGCGCGAGGCCGCCACCGTGCGCGGCCTGATCGGCGTCACCGGGCAGTATGCGGCCGTCGACGGCGTGCTCACCGGCGCCGAGAACCTGCGGCTCACCGGCAGGCTGCTGCACCTGGGCACCACCGAGACCCGGCGCCGCGGCGCCGAGCTGCTCGACCGCTTCGACCTCGCCGACGCCGCCGACCGGCCGGTCTCGGCCTACTCCGGCGGCATGCGCCGCAGGCTCGACCTCGCCATGAGCCTGATGGGCAGACCGCGCCTGGTCTTCCTGGACGAACCGACCACCGGCCTGGACCCGCGCAGCCGCCGCGACCTCTGGGCCGCGATCCGCGACCTCGCGGCCGAGGGCACCACCGTCTTCCTCACCACGCAGTACCTGGAGGAAGCCGATCAGCTGGCCGACCGGATCGCCGTGCTCGACGGCGGGCACATCGTCGCCGACGGCACACCGGACGCACTCAAACGGCTCGTCCCCGGCGGGCACATCCGGTTCCGCTTCGCCGACCAGCGCCTGCTCGCGGCCGCCGCGCACGCCGTCGGCGACCAGGCGGGCCACCTCGACCCCGAGCAGCTGACTCTCCAGGTGCCCTCGGACGGCAGCGCGGTCGAGATCAAGCGGCTGCTCGACCGTTTCGCCGAGCTCGGCATCGCGATCGACCAGCTCAGCGTGCACACCCCCGACCTCGACGACGTCTTCTTCGCCCTGACCGGTCGCGCCCACCCGGCCGCGTCGGCCGCCTGAACCCCCACGAAACGAGACCCACCATGACCACCGCCTCCCCCACCCTGCGGGCCGTGCACACCGCCCAGGACTCGATCACCATGCTGGACCGCAATATCCGGCACACCGTGCGCTCCCCCGACACCATGATCATGACCATCGCGCTGCCGGTGATGATCCTGCTGATGTTCGTCTACGTCTTCGGCGGCGCGATGGACGCGGGCCCCGGCCCCTACATCGACTACGTGGTGCCCGGAATCATCCTGCTGTGCGCGGGCTTCGGGGCATCGACCACGGCGGTCGCCCTGTCGACCGATCTGGCCGAGGGCATCATCGACCGGTTCCGCACCATGGCCATCGCCCGGTCGGCGGTGCTCACCGGGCACGTGGCCGAGAGCGTGCTCCGCAATCTGCTCACCTCCGCCGTCGTGATCGGGGTGGCGGTGGCGCTCGGTTTCCGGCCGACCACCGATCCGCTGCGCTGGCTCGGCGTCCTCGGCGTGCTGGCGATGTTCGTCTTCGCGCTGTCCTGGCTCGCCGCGGCGCTGGGTCTGCTCGCCCGGAACCCGGAGGCGGCCAACGGCTTCACCTTCTTCTTCATGTTCCTGCCGTACGTGAGCAGCGCGTTCGTCCCGACCGAGACGATGCCGACCTGGCTGCACACCTTCGCCGAGCACCAGCCGGTGACCCCGGTCATCGAGACGATGCGCGGCCTGCTGATGGGCACACCGATCGGCGACAGCGCCCTAGCGGCCGTCCTGTGGTGCGCAGGCATCGCGATCGCCGGGTATCTCGCCGCCGGTGTGCTGTTCCGCCGCCGGACCAGCGACTGACCGACGAGCGAGGGGCCGCGCGAGGTATCGCGCGGCCCCTCTTCTTCGCTGTCCGCCCGGCGACCTAGTCGGCCGAGGCCGAGTGTGGGCCCGCCGGCACCGGAGCCTGCGCGGGCTGCATACCCATCGGGATGCCCGTGCCGGGCAGGCTCGGCGCGGCGGCCGGCGTCTGCGGGACGACCGGCGCGGCGGGTTCCAGCGGCAGCGGTTCGTCCTGCGGCGCATCGCCGTAGAGCTGGGTCGGGTATCCCAGCGGGAACTGCGCCGGGTCGATCAGCTGGGGATTCGGCGACACCGTGTCGTAGGGCGAGCCGCCGGTCGGTTCCCCGGCCGGGCTCACCTGCAGCCCACTGCCGGAATTCACCCCGCCCGAGGTGCCGCTCTGGCCCGAGCCGGTGTCGGCGACGGCACCGGCCTCGGGCACCGGGGAAACGACCGGCGCGACCGGATCCGCACCGGGCTCCGAGGACACCGCGGTGTTGTCCACCGCCTGCGGTCCCCCGTTCATCACCGCGTACGAGCCGCCCGCGACCAGCCCACCGGCCAGCAGACTGGCGGCCGCCGCGACCATCGCGGTGCCCCGCTTGGAATGCGGCGCCGCCGCCACCGGGCCGTCGACGGAATCGCCGAGCGCGACCAGCGCGGCACCGGCG
>NZ_JBCGFB010000109.1:0-20516 GCF_038752175.1 Nocardia sp. No.11
GTCGATGCTGACATCGGCATCGGACTTCATCAATGCGTCGGCGGCGTAGATACCGGCCGGTCCTGCGCCCACGATCGCAATGCGGAGCGGGCGGGTCGCTGCACTCTGTTCGGTCATTTTCTACGCGCACCCTTTGGTCGAGAACTGTTGACGGCGTCGATTTAGCTTAGGCTAAGTTGACGATCCGGCTGCTGGCAGCTGCCTTCCGAGTCGGCAGCGCACCGCATTCTGGCGATTCTATCTGCGGCGTTGTGGCCACCCGGCGTGCGGTGTGGTTGCCCGCACCGGGTCTGTCAGGATTACAGCATGAACGAGGAGCAGACAGGCTCGGACGACCAGCCCATCGTGGTGGATCAGACCGACAAGCGTTCCATCGTCCCGTTCGTCGCGGCCGCGGTGATCGCGGTCATCGTGCTCATCGGCATCGTGCTCGGCGGCCTGCTCTCGCCCGCTGAGAAAAATGTCACAGAGGCCGACCGTCTCGCCGCCGCTGTCACCAACTATATCGACGCGCGCTCGCGCAGCGAGCTGCGTCCGCCGGCCGGTGTCGCCTGCCCCGGCTTCGACGAGGAGAAATCCGGCCTGTCGGAGCGGCTCGGCGGCCCGAAATCGGCAGTGACGATCGACAAGAAGAGTTTCGACAAGGCGACGGTGAACGGCGACCGGGCCAAGATCGACGCCACCGTGCAGATCGGCGACACGTCCGCCACCAGCACCTGGAACCTGACCAGGGTGGACGGCACCTGGCTGGTCTGCACTCCGTAGCACTGTTTGACACGGTGACCTGTGCCGGGGCAATCTCAGATCGCAAGGTCATGAGTACCAGCGCCAAGCCCCGGCTCGCTGGTCGGCAACCCTCCTCCGCGGTGGGGTGCTCCGGGTGACGACCTGGCCGTGTGCCCGGACAACCGGCACGGCAAGAGCGGATTCACGCAGGAGGTTTCGACATGACTTACGCCGGCGACATNTGGCCGTGTGCCCGGACAACCGGCACGGCAAGAGCGGATTCACGCAGGAGGTTTCGACATGACTTACGCCGGCGACATCACCCCTGAGAAGGCGTGGGAGATCCTGACCGAGCACCCCGACGCGGTGCTGGTCGACGTGCGCACCGAAGGCGAGTGGGCGCAGATCGGTATCCCCGACACCAGTTCGATCGAGCGCCCGGCCCACTTCATCGAGTGGGTCGACGGCACCGGAACCCGAAATCCGAACTTCGGCGCGCAGCTCGAGCAGGCGCTGGGTGATCGGCCGGACGGCGCGCCGGTGGTGTTCCTGTGTCGCTCCGGCCAGCGCTCCATCGGGGCGGCGACCGTGGCGACCGCGGCGGGCATCACCCCGTCCTACAACGTGCTGGACGGTTTCGAGGGCGGTCCCGACGCGTTCGGGCAGCGCGGCAGCGTCGGCTGGCGCGCGGTCGGCCTGCCGTGGCGTCAGGCATAAGGAGAACAGCATGATCACCGGTGGTTCGTTCGACAAGCCACTGCCCGAGGGCGTCGGCCCGGCCACTCTCGGCGTCCGCGGCGGCCTGCGCCGCTCCGGCTTCGAGGAGACCTCCGAGGCGCTGTACCTGACCTCGGGTTTCGTCTACGAGAGCGCCGAGGCCGCCGAGGCGTCCTTCACCGGCGAGGTCGAGCACTTCGTCTACTCGCGTTACGGCAACCCGACCGTGGCCATGTTCGAGGAGCGCATCCGGCTGCTCGACGGCGCCGAGGCCGCGTTCGCCACCGCCTCCGGCATGTCCGCGGTGTTCACCGCGCTGGGCGCGCTGCTGAAGGCGGGCGATCGCCTCGTCGCGGCCCGCAGCCTGTTCGGCTCGTGCTTCGTGGTGTGCAACGAGATCCTGCCGCGCTGGGGCGTGGAGACCGTCTTCGTCGACGGTGACGACCTCGAGCAGTGGGAGCAGGCGCTCTCGGTCCCCACCCAGGCCGTGTTCTTCGAGACCCCGGCCAACCCGATGCAGACCCTCGTCGATGTCCGCAAGGTCACCGAGCTCGCGCACGCCGCGGGCGCGAAGGTGGTGCTGGACAACGTCTTCGCCACCCCGCTGTTGCAGCGCGGCTTCGAACTCGGCGCCGACGTGGTGGTCTACTCCGGCACCAAGCACATCGACGGCCAGGGCCGCGTGCTCGGCGGCGCAATCCTCGGCGCCCAGGACTACATCGACGGCCCGGTCAAGAACCTGATGCGCCACACCGGCCCCGCGCTGAGCCCGTTCAACGCCTGGACCCTGCTCAAGGGCCTGGAGACGATGCCGCTGCGTGTGCGCCAGTCCACCGAGTCGGCACTGCGGGTCGCCCGGTTCCTGGAGACGAACAAGTCGGTCAACTGGGTGAAATACCCCTTCCTCGAGTCCCACCCGCAGCACGCCCTCGCCACCGCCCAGATGTCCGGCGGCGGCACGGTCGTCACCTTCGAGCTGGCCGGCGACGACGGCAAGAAGCGCGCCTTCGAGGTCCTCAACCGCCTGCGCATCATCGACATCTCCAACAACCTCGGTGACGCGAAGACCCTGATCACCCACCCCGCCACGACGACCCACCGTGCGATGGGCCCCGAAGGCCGCGCCTCGATCGGCCTCTCCGACGGCGTGGTCCGCATCTCGGTCGGCCTCGAGGACATCGAGGACCTCCTCGGCGACCTCGACCACGCCCTGCGCTGAGTCCGCGAATGCCCCGGGTCAGCCTCTCGAAACGAAACTCGGCCGGCCGTCCTGGGGCTTTCGATCGGTTGTTACAGCGGGTGGGGACTGCAGAAGGAGCGGAAGGTCTTCCCGTCCTGCGCGGCGACATCGGCCGCGTTCAGCCAGCCCACTCCCTGGAACCAGTAGGTATCGGCGGGGTGCGCCGCGGAGTCCCGCACAATGGTCTCGATGTCGGCGGCCACGCCCGAACCCGCGTCGATCTGCGTGAGGTAGAGCTTTCTCTCGTTTCTCCACTCGAAGCCAGGAGGGAGCGGCTCCGCGATCTTCCAGCCGGGGTTCGGTCCGACTGTCAAATACTCGATATCGGTTCCCGCTCCGCTCGCGGGAACCAGAATGAGCGCGGAGTGGCTCGGCTCGAAGGCGAGAACGGCCCGTTCGGCGCCAAGGCACCGCGATCCGGTCCAGATCCGCAATTCACCATCGGTGATCCGCGCGCCGAAGGCATCCGGTAGCCCTGGCCGCAGGTCCACTTGGTCTTTGCCGAATATGCCGCAGGAAGTCAGCAGCGCAGCGATGGCGACGAGTACGGCGGCCCGGCGAATCATTTCTTGTATCCCCCGTCGTGCAGGCCCGCGTCTTCTTCGATCTCGTCGTCACTGTCGGTCCACCACGCCTTCAGACCGGACCAGGCCACCGACCCGATCATGCCTGCGTATCTCTTCTCCGCCCACTGCTGGGAGTGCCGTTCCTCGTGGTGCAACAGGCGATCCAGATCGGTCGAACTCTGCTGTGGTCCGCTCCCGTTGTCGAACCACTTACTTCCGGATTCGGCGATCTCGCGCAGCTGGCCGGCCGGGTCGTCGAGGTCATCGAGATTCATCATGAAGATGTCGCCGTAGGTGGTGCCACCCTTTTGGCTGTACAAATCCTGTAGCTCGTTGCCCCCGAGTCCCATGAGCATGCCGTTGGGTGTGGTTGCGAGCCGCCCACCGTTGCTATCGATGAACGCTACGTCTTGGTCGTAGCTCCAGTCGTTCTTGTCCTGCCGGTCGATGATCCGCTGTACTTCCGCACTGGAGTACGGCGTTTCCTCGAAGTCGTTGACGACACCCGGTACCAGGCCGGCCTTGTCGTAGTCGGTGCCCGCGTTGAGGATGTAGGTCATGAGCACCGCCTTCTGCGCATCGTCGCCGCTGGTGCCGGAAGGCATGATGAAGTAGGTCTTGCCGTCTTTGTCGGTGACCGGCTCCATTCCGTCGAGCACGGTGAAGTCCTCCGGGGTGATGCCGTGCGTGCCGGCGATCTCCACGATGGTCTCCGGTGACACGCCCCGCCGTTCCGCGCCTGCTGCAGATCGGCGGGCACGCCGGCGACGTTCTTGCCCGCCGCGAGGTCCTGGATCTCCTGGGTGGTCAGTCCCCTTGGGCCGGTGCGCCATGATGGCGGCGGCCTCGGTGTAATCACCGCGCCGCAGCGCGGCGGCGAGCGCGGCACCGTCTGCGCGAAGTCCTCATCTGTGGCCTGAATACTCGACGCAGTGGCGGTCACCGCCGTCGAGATCTCGTGCAACCGATTGGTCACCCGCCAATAGGCGCCTTCGATGAACTCACCCAGCTGTACGCACGCCGCCACCACGTCGGTTCCGGCTACCGCCGTACCGAGATGATCGGATTCGCAACGGACGTCCCGTTGGTCGATCTCTCGACCGACGTCATCGAGGACCGTCACCAGCTTGCCCAATTCATCGATATCGGCCTGCAACAGCCGCCCGCCCCCGGCCTCGATCACGTTCTTGTCCGGGAACCTAACACGTCCCCCGAGATCTTGTCGTGGTGCCGGGCTGTCAACCGCCATCGTTACCGGATGGTTTGGCGCGCTGTTAGTTTCGGGTGATGAATGCCGAGGAGCGCGCGGCCTACTATGCCGAGAACGATCGCCGCAGGCAGCGGGCGCAACAGCTCTTCGACGAGCGGACCTGGCACTTCCCGATCGACGACTCGATCGAGGCGTGGGCAGGCCGCACCTACACCGGACCCGCCACCGAGCTGCCACTGCGCGAGGAGCACCGGGGTCCGTGGTCCGCGGAGGTCGGTTACGCCACGGCCATCGGCCTCACCGGGGTCATGGGGAAGATTCTCGATCGCGCGGTGGCCGACGGGATCGTGCGGCTGCCCGAACCGGGTCGGATCGATTCGGCCTACTCGACCCGGCACGAGTACTACGAGACCACCGACGGCATCGGCTACGGCTTCTATCCCGCCCGTACCGACGAGCTCATCGTCTACGCCGGCGCGGCGGTGAAGTTCGCGGCGATCGAGCGATGGCCCGAGGTCGGGCCCGATGCCGCGGTGCGGGTCGTGCGTGCGGTGATCGCCACCTTCGCCAGCCCACGGCCGGGTTTCCGGCAGGCCCCGTCGAACTGGCGGGGGTGACGGTCTTCGGCGCTACGAGGGCACTGCGGCGTCGAGGACAGCGAGCACCTCGTCGAGCTTTCCTATGACGAAGAGTTCGGTGCCGGTGTCGGTCTCGATGCGCAGGCGAGTGCGCAGGCCACCGCTGAACAGTCCACCGTCCGGACTCTGTCGGCCGATGGCACGCACCCGGCTCAGCGGTATCTCCCAGCGCTTGCCACCGGTGAGCGCGTCCAGATGATTGGGCACGAAGAGCAGGCGGGTGTCGGTCAGGGAGAGGCGTCCGCCGACGGCCCGGCCACCCTGCGTTCGATTGGCGAGCTGCTGCCAGATCACCTTCTCGGCGGCGCCCAGCTCGGGGTTACCGATCCACAATCCCATCAGTCATTCCTTGCGTCGATCCCGGCGTTCGTGCCAGAGAATCGACATCCGGTCGGGCACCGTTAATGGCGCCCGGCCGGATGCCGGGATTCAGACCTTGTCGACCTCGCCGTTGGACAACGCCTTCTGCAAGGAGTTGAAGACGGTCAGGCCCTGGCCGACCATGCCGTTGACCAGTTCGCCGACGCCGTCGGGCCCGTTGAGGACGGTGAGGTTGGCGTTGGCGAGGCCGTTGGAGGCCTGCTTGACGATTTCGGGCAGTTGCTCGATGAGCAACTGGTCCAGGGCGATCCGGTTGTTGGAGGCGGCGGCCTCGGCCTGGATGCGGGTGCGGTCGGCTTCGGCCTCGGCGAGGATGCGGACGCGTTCCGCTTCGGCCAGCGCGGGTTTCACGACTTCGGCCTGGAGTTCCTGCTCGCGCAGTTCGGCGTTCTTGCGGGCCTGCTCGGCCTGGGCGGTGAGGACTTCCTGGCGGGCGATGGCGTCGGCGAGCGGACCCGCCTGGGCCGCTTCGGCATTGGCCTTGTCGATGTCGCGCTGGTACTGCGCCTTGAGGATCGCGGTCTCCCGCTCGTACTCGGCGCGGCGGCGCAGCGATTCCTGTTCGGCCTCGGCGGCGCGCTGGGCGGCCTGAGCCTGGGCGATCTGGGCATCGCGCTGCACGGCGGCGTTGTGCGGTGCGGCCAGGGCGTTGATGTAGCCCAGGTTGCCGTCGTCGATGGACTGGATCTGGAACGAGTCGACCCACAGGCCGATATTGCTCATCTCCACCTTCGAGGCGAGCAGCACCTCGTCGGCCAGCTTCTGGCGTTCGCGGATGATCTCCTCGACTGTCATCGAGCCGACGATGGAGCGCAGGTGACCGGAGAAGATGCGGCCGGTGAGCACCGACATCTCCTGCTCCTGCTCGGACAGGAAGCGCTGGGCCGCGTTGACGATCGAGGAGGTGTCGTTGGCGACCTTGAACGCGATCACCGCGCGCACATCGAGCTGGATGGCCTGCTTGGTGACGCAGCGTTCCCTGATCTCGGACTCGAACATGGCCAGCGACAGGTAGCGGACCTTGCGGAACAGCGGCACCACCCAGGTGCCGCGGCCGATGACCACCTTGAAGGGGGCGTTGTCCTTGGTCTTGGCGCCGCTGACCAGCATCGCCTCGTCGGGATCGGGAACGTGATAACCCAGCATGTTCAGTCCTCCTTGGTGAGCGGAATCCAGGCGACGACGTCGACCAGCCGGCCGGGATGCACCGCGACGATCAGAACGGTGGCACCGGCCGGGAGGGGCTCGTCGGCCCGCGCGAGGTAGGTCTCGGTTCCCCCGCGGATCGCCACGAGTACTTCGCCCAGCGCGCCCGCGGCCCGGATCGGTGACGTGAGCGTGCCCGTGAGGCCGTGCACCGGGTCGGTCATCGCGCTGAGTCTCCTTGTCTCGCATCGAATGACGTCAGCGTACGATGCGCGGCCTGCCGATGGGTTCCAATATTCTTATTGACAGCTTGCTGTCAATTATGACAGGATACTGTCATGACGATGCGAACAGTTCACATGGCCGTGTACGACACTCTCGCCGACTGGGAGGTGGGCGCCGCCACCGCGCACATCGCCAACGGTGGTTGGCATCGCGAGCCGGGCACGTTCGAGGTGAAGACGGTCGGGCTCAGCACCGAACCGATCACCACGATGGGCCGACTGCGGGTCACCCCGGACCTCGCGCTGGCCGATCTCGACCCGGCCGACAGCGTGATGCTGATCCTGCCCGGCGCGGATCTGTGGGAGGGTGAGGAGCTGGTGCCGTTCGCGGAGAAGGCGCGTCAGTTCCTCGACGCGGGCGTGCCGGTCGCCGGAATCTGCGGCGCCACCTTCGGATTGGCCAAGGCGGGCCTGCTCGATGATCGCGCGCACACCTCCAACGCGGCCGAATACCTGGTCTACAGCGGATATTCGGGTGCCGAACACTATGTGGAGGCGCAGGCGGTCACCGACCGCGACGTGATCACCGCCGACGCCATGTCGCCGTTCGAGTTCGCCAGGGAGATCTTCACCCGCCTCGAGGTGTCCGAGCCGCACGTCATCGACGCCTGGTACGCCCTGTTCGCGCACCGCGACCCGGCGGCCTACGCGGTGCTCGCCGAGTACGAAGCCGCCAACGCGTGACAGCCGGCGAGCAGGAACTGTTCTCGACCGCGGCGATCACCTCGTTCAAGCTCAACGGCCAATTCCTCGCCATCGCCGAGGAATTGGCCGCCCCGGCCGGTCTCACCGCGGCCTGGTGGCAGGTGCTCGGCGCGGTGCTCGCCGAACCGCTGCCGGTCGCGGGCATCGCCCGCGCGATGGGCATCACCCGGCAGAGTGTGCAGCGCATCGCCGACCTGCTCGTCGACAAGGGACTGTGCGAATACCGGCCCAACCCCGCGCACAAGCGGGCGAAGCTGGTCGCGGCGACGGAATCGGGCCGCGCGGCGGTCCAGCGCATCAATCCGCAGCACGCGAGAATCGCTCGCCGCCTCGCCGACGAGCTCGGTCCGGTGGAGTTCGCGGCGATCGTGGCCGCGCTGACCCGGCTGTCCGCCGCGGTCGAGGCGATCACCGTCGCCGAGGAGTGAGGTCGTCGGCAGCCGGCACACCGACGCCCCGTCGCCGAAGTGGCGACGGGGGCGTCGGACTGTGCGGTCGGAGCTCAGCTCTGGAGGCCGACCTCGATCTCGAGGGTGAGGGTGATCTTGTCGCCGATGACGGCGCCGCCGTCGGGCAGCGGCATGTCGATGTCGAGGCCGAAGTCACGGCGCGAGACCACGGTCTTGGCTTCGAAACCGGCGACCGGGCCGTTGCCCATGCCCTCGTTGACGCCGAGGAACTCGACCTCGAGGGAGACCGGCTTGGTGTTGCCGCGCACGGTGAACTCGCCGTCGACGACGAAGTCGCTGCCCTCGCCGCGGAACCCGGTGGACTTGAAGGTCATCACAGGAAACTGTTCGGCGTGGAAGAAGTCGGCGGTGCGCAGGTGGCCGTCGCGCTGGGCATTGTCGGTGGTCAGCGAGTCGACGCGGATCTCGGCGTGCGCGGAGGCGGTGCCGTCCTCGCCGATGACGAGCGCGCCGTCGAAGTCGGTGAAGCGGCCGCGGACCTTGCTCACCATGAGGTGGCGTACGGAGAAGCCGACGGTGGAGTGGGCGGGGTCGATGGCCCAGGTGCCCGCGGTGAGGCCGTTGGCGATGGCGGTGGTCATGGGAACTCCTTGTGGGGGTGGGGTTCTAGCGTGGGAGGTTGGCGGCGAGCAGATCCGCGAACGGGGTCGGCTCGTCGTACGGGTCGGCGGGTCCGGCGCTGGGCCTGCCGAGGATCTGGGTGGCGAATTCGCTTGCGGCGCGGTCTATCCGGTTGTTCAGCGCCTGGTCGGCACCGTGGGCGCCCCAGTCCGACGACGCGGCGTACACGGCGGTGGGTACGACGATCGAGCGCAGGTAGGCGAACAGTGGACGCACCGCGTGTTCGAGGGCCAGCGAGTGCCGTTCGGTGCCGCCGGTGGCACCGGCCAGCACCGGCTTGCCCGCGAGCGAATCCGGTTCCAGCACATCGAAGAAGGTCTTGAACAGACCGCTGTAGGAGGCGCTGAAGATCGGCGTCACCGCGATGAGCCCGTCAGCGGTGACGACCTGGTCGATCGCCGAGCGCAGCGACGGCGCGGGGAATCCGGTGATCAGGTTGTCGGCGAGTTCGCGGGCGTGATCGCGCAGGTCGACGAAGTCGAGTTCGACCTCGGCGCCGCCGGCGCGCAGCTCTCGTGCGGTGGCGGTGGCCAGCCGGTCGGCCAGCAGCCGGGTCGACGAGGGCTGCGACAGCCCGGCCGACACCACCGCGATGCGAGTGGTCATGCGGTCACCTCCGTGGTGGTCTCGGCGGCGAGCAGCGAGGCGTGGGTCGGCGCGTCCGGCACGTGCGCGGGACGCCCGGCGGCGAATTCCTTGCGCAGCACCGGAATCACTTCCTCGCCGAGCAGGTCGAGCTGTTCGAGCACCGTCTTCAGCGGCAGGCCGGCGTGGTCGACCAGGAACAGCTGACGCTGGTAGTCGCCGAAGTGCTCGCGGAAGGTGAGCGTCTTCTCGATGACCTGCTCCGGGCTGCCCACGGTGAGCGGGGTCTGCTCGGTGAATTCCTCCAGCGACGGGCCGTGTCCGTAGACGGGCGCGTTGTCGAAGTACGGGCGGAACTCGCGGATCGCGTCCTGGGAGTTCTTGCGCACGAACACCTGGCCGCCGAGGCCGACGATGGCCTGGTCGGCGCTGCCGTGGCCGTAGTGCTCGTAGCGGCGGCGGTACAGCTCGATCAGCCGCTGGAAGTGGTCGGTGGGCCAGAAGATGTGGTTGGCGAAGAAGCCGTCGCCGTAGTAGGCGGCCTGCTCGGCGATCTCCGGGCTACGGATGGAGCCGTGCCAGACGAACGGCGGGACGTCGTCGAGCGGGCGCGGGGTGGAGGTGAACGACTGTAGCGGCGTGCGGAACTTGCCCTCCCAGTCCACGACGTCCTCGCGCCACAGGCGGTGCAGCAGGTGGTAGTTCTCGATGGCCAGCGGGATGCCGTCGCGGATGTCCTTGCCGAACCACGGGTAGACCGGGCCGGTGTTGCCGCGGCCGAGCATCAGGTCGACCCGGCCGTCGGCCAGGTGCTGCAACATCGCGAAGTCCTCGGCGATCTTGACCGGGTCGTTCGTGGTGATCAGCGTGGTGGAGGTGGACAGCAGGATCTTGTCGGTGCGGCCCGCGATGTAGCCGAGCATGGTGGTCGGCGAGGACGGCACGAAGGGCGGATTGTGGTGCTCGCCCATCGCGAACACGTCGAGTCCCACCTCCTCGGCCTTCTGCGCGATCGCGACCATCGCCTTGATCCGCTCGGCCTCGGTGGGGGTGCGGCCGTTCGTGGGGTCGGTGGTCACATCGCCCACGGTGAAGATTCCGAACTGCACGGGCCCTCCTCGACTCGCTTTGGTTGCCATGGCAACTATAACCAGCGAGGGCGGGAACCTATTCCACTGTGAGGCAGCTCACATGCAGCTACTCCGGGAAGGGGGAGCGGGTGCGGCCGATCAGGTCGGCGACCGAGTCGACGACCAGGGTGGGGCGGAACGGGTATTTCTCGACCGAGTGCTTGGTGGAGATGCCCGAGGTGACCAGGATCGTGCGCAGGCCGGCTTCCAGGCCGGAGATGACGTCGGTGTCCATGCGGTCGCCGATCATCACCGTGGTCTGGGAGTGCGCGTCGATGCGGCGCAGGGCCGAGCGCATCATCAGCGGATTCGGCTTGCCCACGTAGTACGGGTCCTTGCCGGTGGCGTGAGTGATCAGCGCGGCGACCGACCCGGTCGCGGGCAACACGCCGTCGCGGGACGGACCGGTCGCGTCGGGATTGGTGGCGATGAAACGGGCGCCGCGATCGATCAGGCGGATCGCGGTCGTGATCGCCTCGAACGAATAGGTACGGGTCTCGCCGAGGACCACATAGTCGGGGTCGACGTCGGTGAGGACATAGCCGATCTCGTGCAGCGCGGTGGTCAGGCCGGACTCGCCGACGACGTAGGCGGTGCCGTTGGGGCGCTGGTCGTCGAGGAAGGTGGCGGTGGCCAGCGCCGAGGTCCAGATGGATTCCTCGGGGATGTCCAGGCCGGTCTGGCGCAGCCGGGCCTGCAGATCGCGTGGGGTGCGGATCGAGTTGTTGGTCAGGACCAGGAACGGGATCTCGTTGTCGCGCAGCTCGGTGAGGAATTCGTCGGCGCCCGGGATCAGTTGATCCTCGTGCACCAGCACGCCGTCCATGTCGGTCAGGTACGACAAGATCTGCTCATCCTTGGCGGTCACCAGCTAATCATCCGCTAAAACCGGCGGCGGTGCGAGCCACCGCTCCCGGAGAACTCGGTGACGGTGTTGGTTAGTGTCGATGCGGCAGGGGCCGCGACGAAGCGAACGACAGGAGTGGCTGAGATGGTTGATCTCAAGCTCGGATACAAGGCATCGGCAGAACAGTTCGGGCCGCGTGAGCTCGTCGAGCTGGCGGTGGCCGCCGAGGAGCACGGTCTCGACAGCGCGACAGTCAGCGATCACTTCCAGCCGTGGCGGCACGACGGCGGGCACGCGCCGTTCTCGCTGGCCTGGCTGGCCGCCACCGGTGAGCGCACCGAGCGGATCATGCTCGGCACCTCCGTGCTCACCCCCACCTTCCGCTACAACCCGGCGGTGATCGCCCAGGCCTTCGCCACCTTCGGCTGCCTGTACCCGGGCCGGGTGATGCTCGGGGTCGGCACCGGCGAGGCGCTCAACGAGATCGCCACCGGTTACAAGGGCGAATGGCCCGACTTCAAGGAGCGTTTCGCCCGGCTGCGCGAGGCGGTGTCGCTGATGCGCGCGCTGTGGACCGGCGAGCGTACCGATTTCGACGGCGAGTACTACCACACCGTCGGCGCCTCCATCTACGACGTGCCCAAGGGCGGCATCCCCGTCTACATCGCCGCGGGCGGCCCGGTCGTGGCCCGCTACGCCGGTCGCGCGGGCGACGGCTTCATCTGCACCTCGGGCAAGGGCATGGACCTCTACACCGAGAAGCTGCTGCCCGCGGTCGCCGAGGGCGCGGCCAAGGCCGAGCGCGACCTCGCCGGCATCGACAAGATGATCGAGATCAAGATCTCCTACGACACCGATCCCGAACTGGCGCTGCAGAACACGCGCTTCTGGGCCCCGCTGTCGCTGACCCCGGAGCAGAAGCACGACATCACCGACCCGATCGAGATGGAGGCCGCCGCCGACGCGCTGCCGATCGAGCAGGTCGCCAAGCGCTGGATCGTCGCCAGCGATCCCGACGAGGCCGTCGCCCAGATCAAGCCCTATCTGGACGCGGGCCTCAACCACCTGGTCTTCCACGCCCCCGGCCACGACCAGCTGCGCTTCCTCGACCTGTTCAAGCGCGACCTGGCACCTCGCCTGCGCGCGCTGGGCTGATCCTTCGACGCTCACCCGCCCGGCTGGTTCGGTGTCACGCCGAACCATCCGGGCGGTGTCGTCTCCGATGAGTGATCCTCCGGGACACCGGAATTCGACGCGACTCAGCGCAGCGAACAGGCGGGGTCGCCGGGTTCGGCGGCGAGGGCGTCGGCGAGCTGGGTGGCCAGCTGGGTCCGGATCGCGGCCAGGCGGCGGGTGGCCGCGTCGACCTCGTCGAGTTTGCGGCGCAACTCCTCCACGGAGTCGGGGCAGCCGTCGCCCGAGCCGTCGCCCGCTCGCAGACAGGCGACGAACGGGTGCATGTCGGCCAGTTCGAAGCCGACGGTGCGCAGGGCGTGGATCTTGCGGACGACGCGCAGTTCGACGTCGTCGTAGATCCGGTAGCCCTTGCCGTCGCGGCGCGGTTCGACCAGTCCGTGCTGTTCGTAGTAGCGCAGCGCGCGAGCGCTGGAACCGGTGCGCTCGGCCAGTTCGCCGATCAGCATGCGACCTCCTCGATGACCGTGGCCGTCACGGTAGACCTTGCCGCCGGTGTCAAGGCAACAACGCCGCGACGGTCGGCCCTATGCCCGGCGCAGCGCGAACATGCGCAGGTCGCGCGTGGTCCGGTCGCGGTAGGCGGCGTAGGCGCCGGTGATCTCGATGAAGCGGGCGAACAGCGCTTCCTTGTCGGCGTCGGGTACCGGGGTGGCGACGACGGGGATGCGCTCACCCGCGATGGCCACGGTGGCCGCCGGGTTCGCCAGCAGGTTTCCCGTCCACGCGGGATGGTGCTCCTGGCCGAAGTTGGAGCCGACCACGTACAGGGTGTCGCCGTCGTGCACGTAGAGCAGCGGCTGGGTGCGCTGCGCGCCGGATTTGCGGCCGGTGGTGGTCAGCAGGATCACCGGCGCGCCGATCGGGCCGAGCACGGTGTACTTGGCGTCGGTCCGCTCGAGCAAGGCCCGATCCAGCGGGGTCACCGTGCGGATCAGCCAGGAACCCGGCTTCGTCGCGGCGAAACGATTGGCGGCGCGGGACAGGAGATTGGTGCGCGAACCCCACTGCCGATCCGGGAACTGCGATGTCATGGGCCGGACTATAACGCGGCCGATCGCGCCACACCGAACCCCCGAATCGCCGTCGATTAACTAAGCTCGCGACCATGGTCGAACATGCCACGTCCACCGTGTACATCGCTTCACCCGAGGGTGACACCGGAAAATCCACGGTGGCGCTGGGCGTGCTCCAGATGTTGTGCGCGACCACCGCGCGCGTCGGGGTGTTCCGCCCGATCACCCGCTCGACCGCCGAGCCCGACTACATCCTCGAACTGCTGCTCGAGCACAGCACCGCCGATATCGGCTACGAGCAGGCCATCGGCGTCACCTACGAGGACGTGCACCGCGACCCCGACGCCGCGATCAGCGAGATCGTCATGCGGTTCCACGACGTCGCCAAGGCCTGCGACGCGGTGGTGATCGTCGGCAGCGACTACACCGATGTCGCCAGCCCGAGCGAGCTGCGCTACAACGCGCGCATCGCGGTGAACCTGGGCGCGCCGGTGTTGCTGGTGGTGCGCGGCGCCGAACGCACGCCCACCGAGGTCAAGCAGCTGGTGGAGCTGTGTTCGACCGAGCTGTCCGCCGAGCACGCCCAGCTGGTCGCGGTCGTCGCCAACCGCTGCGCGCCCGCCGAGATCGACGAGATCGGCGCCGCGCTGGCCGGTTTCGACGTGCCGTCCTGGACGCTGCCCGAGGTGCCGCTGCTGATGGCGCCGACCATGGGCGAGCTGTGCGGCGCCATCGACGGCGAGATCTACAGCGGCGACCCGGAACTGCTGCAGCGCGAGGCGTTGCGGATCATGGTCGGTGGCATGACCGCCGAGCACATCCTGGAACGACTAACCGACGGAGTGGTCGTGATCGCCCCGGGCGACCGCTCCGATGTTCTGCTCAGCGTGGTGAACGCCCATGAGGCGGAGGGCTTTCCGTCGCTGGCCGGCGTCATCATGAACGGCGGCATCCGCCCCCATCCGGCCATCGCGCGCCTGATGGAGGGCCTGCACCCCAAACTGCCGATCCTCACCACCGAACTCGGCACCTACGACACCGCCAGCGCGGTACACCGCACCCGCGGCCGGATGTGGGCCGGCAGCCCGCTCAAGGTCGATACGGCGCTGGCATTGATGGAAGAGCGCGTCGACGCGCCGGAACTGCTGCGGCGCATCCAGGTACCGCCGTCGAACGTGGTCACCCCGCAGATGTTCGAGTACCGGCTGATCGAGCGGGCCAGGGCCGATCGCAAGCGGATCGTGCTGCCCGAGGGCGACGACGACCGCATCCTGCGCGCCGCGGGCCGGGTATTGCAGCGCAAGATCGCCGACCTCACCATCCTCGGTGACGAGACCTCGGTGCGGGCTCGCGCCGCCGAACTGGGCGTCGACATCGCCGCCGCGCAGGTGCTCGACCCACGCACTTCCGGCTACCTCGACGAGTTCGCCGCCGAGTACACCGAACTGCGCAAGCACAAGGGCATGACGCTCGAGCGTGCCCGCGAAACCATGGCCGACATCTCGTATTTCGGCACCATGATGGTCTACAAGGGGATCGCCGACGGCATGGTCTCCGGCGCCGCGCACACCACCGCGCACACCATCCGGCCCTCCTTCGAGATCATCAAGACGGTGCCCGGCGTCGCCACGGTGTCGAGCGTGTTCCTGATGTGCCTGGCCGATCGGGTGCTCGCCTACGGCGACTGCGCGGTGGTGCCCGACCCGACCTCGGAGCAGCTCTCCGATATCGCGATCTCCTCGGCGGGCACCGCTGCTCGGTTCGGGATCGATCCGCGGGTGGCGATGCTGTCGTACTCGACCGGGTCGTCGGGGTCGGGCGCCGATGTCGACAAGGTCAGGGTCGCCACCGAACTCGTGCGCGAACGCGCGCCGGAGCTGCCGGTGGAGGGGCCGATCCAGTACGACGCGGCGATCGAGCCGACGGTCGCCAGTACCAAGCTGCCCGACTCCGAGGTGGCCGGGCGGGCGACGGTGTTCGTCTTCCCCGACCTCAACACCGGTAACAACACCTACAAGGCCGTGCAGCGCAGCGCGGGCGCGGTCGCGATCGGCCCGGTGCTGCAGGGCCTGCGCAAACCCGTCAACGACCTCTCGCGCGGCGCGCTGGTCGCCGACATCGTCAACACGGTGGCGATCACCGCGATCCAGGCGCAGGGCGACCAGGCATGAGCGGTCAGCGCCCGAGCATGCCGAACGGAGACAGTGTGAGCGACCTGGTGCTGGTGCTGAACTGCGGCTCCTCCTCGATCAAATACCAACTGCTGCACGCCGACTCGTCCGAGGTGCTCGCCTCCGGGCTGGTCGAGAAGATCGGTGAGTCACACGGCGGCCGGATCGTGCACGAGTGCGGGGACCGCAAGCTGGTGCACGAGGGCGTCATCGCCGACCACCGGGCGGGACTGCGCCAGGCGTTCGAGATGTTCCGCGACACCGGCATCGACCTGACCACGATCGGCATCGGCGCGGTCGGGCACCGGGTGGTGCACGGCGGCGAGGTGTTCTGGGAGCCGACGCTGATCACCGACGAGGTCCTGCGCACCATCGACGAGCTGTCGGTGCTCGCGCCGCTGCACAACCCCGCCAACGTGGTCGGCATCGAATCGACCAGGGAACTGCTGCCCGGCATCCCGGAGGTCGCGGTCTTCGACACCGCCTTCTTCCACACCCTGCCCGAGGCGGCCAAGACCTACGCGATCGACGCCAAACTGGCCGCCGCGCACGGCGTCCGCAAGTACGGGTTCCACGGCACCTCGCACCAGTACGTCTCCGCCAAGGCGGCCGAATTCCTGGGCAGGCCCGTCGAGGAGCTCAACCAGATCGTCTTCCACCTCGGCAACGGCGCGTCGGCCTCGGCCGTGGCGGGCGGCGTCGCGATCGACACCACCATGGGCATGACCCCGCTGGAGGGCCTGGTGATGGGCACCAGGCCGGGCGATCTCGACCCCGGGATCCTGCCGCACCTGATGAACGTCGCCGGGCTGGACCTGCCCGCGGTCGAGCAGTTGCTCAACCGCAATTCCGGCATCAAGGGACTGTCCGGCGTCAACGACTTCCGCGAATTGCAGCAGCTCATCGACAACGGCGACGCCGCCGCGAAACTGGCCTACGACGTCTACATCCACCGCCTGCGCCGCTACCTGGGCGCCTACCTGGTGGAACTCGGCGGGATCGACAGCATCGTCTTCACCGCGGGCGTCGGGGAGAACAGCGCGTCGGTGCGCGCGGACGCGCTGGCGGGGCTGCAGAACCTCGGCATCGAGGTCGACAGGGTTCGCAACGAGACCAGAACCCCCGGTGTCCGCCATATCTCGCCGGAGTTCGCGCCGGTGCACGTGCTGGTGGTGCCGACCAACGAGGAACTCGCGATCGCCAGGGCCGCGCACGCGCTGGTCGGCGGGTCGGCCTAGAACCAGGACTTCGCGCGCAGCGAGTTGGCCAGGTCGACCAGGGCGTAGCGGTGCCCGCGGTCGGGCGCGTTGCGGGCGAGCGCGCGCAGGCCGGTCTCGGTGCCGTCGCGCAGGTCGCGTTCGTCGAAGGGGCGGCCGAACAGCTTGGCGTCCTTGCGCTTCGGTGTGTTGCCGGCCTGCAGCCAGGCCAGCGCCGTGCCCTGCACCAGGGTGCGCATGAGAGTGGAGCGGTGTTCGCCCGGCGGGATGGACTGGGCCCGGGAGGCGGCCAGGCGCAGCACCTGTTCGTCGAGCTGGGCGACGGGAGCGCTGGTGAGCAGCAACAGGATCGCCGTGGTCTGAGCGGTCGTGAAGTGCCGGGACGCGGCGGGGACGTCGTCGAGGGCGTGCACCGCCTCGCCGACCCGGCCCGCCACCGCCAGCTGCCTGGCCAGACCGAACGCGGCGCTCACCACCGCCCGATCGGTGCGCCACACGGTGTCGTAGTAGCGCTCGGCGAAGGAGCGCCACTGTTCGGGCGCTTCGGAATCCCAGTGCTGCAGAATCAGTTCCGCGGTGGCGGCCAGCGCGAGCTTGGGCGCGATCTCGCCGGGCAGCACGCGCAGCACCGCTTCGAAGGCGGCGAAGGCGGCCTCGTAGTCGAGTTCGAGCAGGTAGGCCTGGCCGGTGAACCAGTCGGCGCGCCAATCGGATTCGCCGGAGACGCGGTCGAGCAGATGCAGCACCGCCGCCGATTCGCCGAGCTCGAGCCGGGCCCGCGCCTCGGCGAAGACCAGTTCGCCCGCCAGCGTTTCCGGCGCGTTGTCCGGGTCCGCCTCGGCGCGTTCGCGCGCCTCGTGCAGGGCCTCGAGCACCCGCTCCGGTTCCAGATTCGCGGTCGCGGCCAGCAGCGGCGCCGACGGATCGGCGGGGTCGATCAGCGGAACCGGTAGCGCGGCGACCACATCGCCGGAGTCGAGCAGGGGAGAGCGGCCGACGCCGTCGAGGTAGGCATCGGTCTGGCTGATCAGTTCCTCGGTGCCGAAGCTGGTGCGCTGGGGGCTGAATACGGTGGACAGCTGGGGATGCTCGGCGCCGGTGTCGTAGGCCAGGATCTCCCGCAGCACGCCCGCCAGCTGGGCCGACATCGCCCGCGCCGACGGAAACCGCCGGGCCGGATCAGGGTCGGTGGCGGTGAGCAGGAACCGGTAGAAGAACTCGTAGCGGGCCAGCAGCGGCTCGTCGGCCGGATCGGGGATGCCGTCGAGGTAGCGGCCGTGCTCACTGGGCAATGCCAGAGTGAGCGCGGCCAGCGTGCGCCCGACCGTGTGCACGTCGGAGGCGGGGGTCGGGCCGGTCCTGGCGATCTCGGGAGCCTGGAAGCCTTTGGTGCCGTAGAGGTTTCCGTAGGCCTCGATGGTGGCGACCGCGCCCAGGTCGATCAGCTTGACCTGGTCCTCGGTGACCATCACGTTGTCGGGCTTGAGGTCGTTGTAGGTCAGCCCGATCGAGTGCAGGTGTTCCAGTGCGGGCAGGATCTCCAGCACATAGGCGATGGCCTCGGCCAGCGGCATCCGCTCGCCCGGCGGCTTGGCGTCGAGAATGTCGCGCAGCGAATGACCGCCGACGTACTCCATGACGATGTAGCCGGTGCTCGACCCGTCGGCCGCCGTGTGCTCGACGAAGTTGTGGATCTTGACGATGCTCGGGTGCGCCACCTCGGCCAGGAACTGCCGCTCGGCCACCGCGACCGCCTGCGCCTCGCCGTCGCCGGCGTGCAGCAGGCCCTTGAGCACCACCCACCGGTCGCTGACATTGCGGTCGATGGCCAGGTAGATCCAGCCGAGGCCGCCGTGGGCGATACAGCCCTGGATCTCGTACTGCCCGGCGACCATGTCGCCCTCGTGCAGCGAGGGCCGGAAATCGTAGGCGGCGCCGCAGGTCCCGCACTGCCCGGCCGAGGTCCCGGCATGGGTCGGGGTCGAGCGGCCGACCGGGTCGCCGCAGCGCCAGCAGAACCGCCTGCCCTCCGAGACCACCGGATCGGCCAGCACCGCCTCGCGGGGGTCCGCGGGGCTGACGGTCGGGATCGGCACCAGGCCCGCGCCGAGTCTGCGGGTGGGGCGTGACCTGGCGGTGCGCACACTGCGCCCGGACCTGGACGTGCTCGGCCCGGTCTGGGCGCCGGACGGCCAGGCGAGGTCGCCGGATCCGGTGCGGGCGGGGGTGGCCTGGGTGCCGGGCGGTTCGGTCACCGCGCGCGAGGCCTCGGTACCGCGTCGGTCGCCTGCCCGCTGGGTGGCCGGTGGCTGGTCCGGTTCGGCGGGTCTGGCGGCCGCGATCTCGGTGGGCGCGTGCGGTGCCTGGATCGGCAGCGGCATGGTCTCGTCGTCGGCCGGGGCAGGCGGCAGCGTCCAGCCGCCCGGCAGTTCGCCCTCGGGGCGGTGGGTGAGCTGCGTCGGTTCCTGGCGCGCCGGATCTTCCTGCGCCGGTTCACCGTTCGTCGGTGTGGTCATGCCGATCAGTCCTGGTACGTCGGAGCGGGCGGGCTCGGCGTCTCCCCGAGCGAGGCGAGCCAGCGGCGGTGGATGCGCACCCAGGTGCCGTCGTTGCGGATGCGGTCCAGGGTGGCGTTGACGAAGCGGACCAGGTCGTCGTCGCCCTTCGGGATGCCGATGCCGTAGGGCTCGGCGCTGATGCTCGCGCCCACGACCTCGGTATAGGGGTCCTGCGCGGCCAGGCCGGCCAGGATCGAGTCGTCGGTGCTCACCGCGTCGACCTGGCGCTGCTGCAGCACGACCAGGCAGTCCGCCCAGGTCGGCACCGTCAGGATGGTGGCGGCGGGCTGGTCGCGGCGGATGTGGTCGAGCGAGGTGGTGCCGCGCACCACGCACACCCGCTTGCCCGCCAGATCGGCCAGGCCGTTGATGCCGGAATTCTTCACCGCGAGCACCCGCTGGTCGGCGCGCAGGTACACGGTGGAGAACGCCACGCGCTGGCGGCGCTCGCAGGTGATCGTCATCGTCTTGGCGATCAGGTCGACGGTGTGCTCCTGCAACGCCCGCTCGCGTTCTTCCGAAGCGAGACTGCGGTATTCGATCAGATCCGGGTTGCCGAGCAGGTCGCGCGCGATCTCGCGGGCGATGTCGGCGTCGAAGCCGACGATCCGGCCGGTCAGCGGGTCGCGGAAGCTGAACAGGTTGCTGCCCGCGTCGAGGCCGACGATCAACCTCCCCCTGGCGCGGATGGCGTCGATCGTCGGACCGCGCGAGGTGCTGGGACGCAGGCTCGCCGTCGGGTCGCCGCACTGCTCGCCGCCGCGGGCGGGCACCGGGGTGTCGGTGCCGATCGGGATCGCCTTGGCGGGCAGGGGCGGTTCGGAGTAGACGCTGCGGTCGTCCGGCGCGGGGGTGCTGTCGGCGCAGCCGCCGAGCAGCGCCGCCGCCGTGAGCAGCAGCGCCGCGGTGATCCGCCCGCGCCTCACCGGTACTCCCGCAGTCGCGGCCACAGGCCGAGCGCGACGCACACCGCGGCGACGATGCCGAGGATGAACGCGCCGGGAGCGAGGAAGGTCAGCACGTCGATGGCCTGGGAGACCTTGTCGCGCAGGGTGTCCCTGGTGGCCGCGGCGGCCTTGCCGAGGGCGCGATCG
>NZ_JBCGFB010000110.1:0-20247 GCF_038752175.1 Nocardia sp. No.11
CAGCCCGGGCGGACGCCCGCCTCGGGTGAGTTCCCGCAGCAGCGGCCCGCGCCGCCGCACGGGTCGGCGTCCGGTGCGATTCCGCGCCAGGCGCGTCCCGATCTGGACGCGGGTGTCCGTCCGCAGCGTCCCCGGGAAGGTTCGGTGCCGCCGCCCGGTCCGGGTGCGGGGGAATTCTCCCGGAATCCGGGTGGCCCGCGCGGTCCGCAGTCCGGCGCCATCCCGCGGCAGGGTCGCCCCGACCAGCACTTCGGCGATCAGCCCGGCGCGTCGGGCGACGCCCCGAGTCGTCGACCGGAGGGCCGTCGCAACGCGCCCCAGCGCCCGTCCTATCCGGGGATGCCCGGCACGCCGGTCGGCGCGCAGGCCGAACCCGCGACCCGCCGGACGACGGGCGGTCGCCGCGCGGCCGGCGNGACCGGAGGGCCGTCGCAACGCGCCCCAGCGCCCGTCCTATCCGGGGATGCCCGGCACGCCGGTCGGCGCGCAGGCCGAACCCGCGACCCGCCGGACGACGGGCGGTCGCCGCGCGGCCGTCGTCGACGACCCGGCCGCCGCCAAGACCCAGAAGATCGCCCGCCCCGAGCGGGTGACGGCCGAAAAGCCGGCGACCCCGCAGAGCGCCAACGCGAAACTGCTCAAGGACTCCGGCTCGATCGCGATCGCGACGCTGGTCAGCCGCGTCACCGGCTTCGCCAAGCAGCTGCTGCTGCTCACGGTGCTCGGTCCGGCCATCGCCAGTGCGTTCATCTCGGCGAACCTGATCCCGAACATGGTGGCCGAGCTGGTACTCGGCGCCGTGCTGACCGCCATCGTCGTGCCGACCCTGGTACGCGCCGAACACGAGGACGCCGACAACGGCGCCGCGTTCGTCCGCAGACTGGTGACCGCCGCCTTCGCGGTGCTGTTCGCCGCGACCGTGCTGACGCTGGCCGCGACACCGATCCTGGCCAGCCATGTGCTGGTGGCCTCCGACGGCAAGGTCGACACCCACCTCACCACCGCGCTGACCTACCTGCTGGCGCCGGCGATCCTCTTCTACGGCATGTCGGCCCTGTTCACCGCGATCCTCAACACGAGGCAGGCGTTCAAGCCGGGCGCGTGGGCGCCGGTGCTCAACAACGTCGTCGTGCTGGCGGTGCTGGCCGTCTACGCGCTGACACCCGGCGAGATCACCCTCGATCCGGTGCGGATGAGCGACCCGAAACTGCTGGTCCTCGGCGTCGGCATCACTCTGGGTGTGGCCACCCAGGCACTGAGCCTGCTGCCCGCGATCCGCAGGCACGGCATCAATCTGCGCCCGCTGTGGGGCGTCGACGCGCGCCTCAAGCAGTTCGGCAGGATGGGCGCCGCGATCATCCTGTACGTGCTGATCAGCCAGATCGGCCTGGTCGTCGCGAACAACATCGCGTCCTCGGCCGACGAGGCCGGTCCCGCGATCTTCGCCAACGCGTGGGCACTGCTGCAGCTGCCCTACGGCGTGCTCGGTGTCACCCTGCTCACCGCGATCATGCCGAGGCTGAGCCGCAACGCCGCCGACGACGACACCCCCGCCGTGGTCGACGACCTGTCCGTGGCCACCCGCCTGACGATGATCGCGCTGATCCCCGTGGTCACCTTCCTGACCCTCGCGGGTCCGGAGATCGGCCAGGCGCTCTACGGCTACGCCCGCTTCTCCGGCGACGCCGAACGCCTCGGCAGCGCGGTGAGCTGGTCGGCGTTCTCGCTGATCCCGTACTCCCTGGTGCTGATCCACCTGCGCGTGTTCTATGCCCGCGAGCAGGCCTGGACGCCGACCTGGATCATCCTCGGCATCACCACGATCAAGATCCTGTTCTCGGCGCTGGCCCCGGTGCTGGCCCGCGACAGCGACGACGTGGTGATCATCCTCGGCGTCGCCACCGGCCTCGGGTTCACCGCGGGCGCGGTGATCGGCGGCCTGCTGCTGCACCGCAGCCTCGGTGACCTGCGGATGGCCAATGTCGGCCGCACGGTGACGCGCGTACTGCTCGCGTCCGTGGCCGGCGGCGCGGTGATGCTCATCGTCGACACGGTGACCGGGCTCGACCGGGTCTCCGGCGGCGCGGGTTCGCTGTTGCGCGTGGTCATCGACTCGGTGGTGATGTTCTCGGTCGCCTTCGGTCTCATGCGTCTGGCAGGCATCCCCGAGGTCGTGGCGATCACCGTCGCCGTGTCGCGCAAGCTGGGTATCACTCCGCCCGCGCCGGACCTCGGCCTGGACGAGACCCCCGCCGAGGACATCTACGCGACCACAATCCTGCGCAGGCCCGACACCTACGCGTTCCCGTCGTATGGGCCGTCGATGGACACCCAGACGATGGTCCTACCGGTGATCCGGCCCGGCGCTGTTGACATCACCGGTCAGGCACAGTTCCCGTACGCTGTTCGGCATACCGACATGGGTGGCGATGACGCCAGCACGCGGAAGATTCCGCGAGATCAGGCCGAAGGAGGACCGAGGGTGAGCGATGACGCGGTGGGCGGCGTCCCGGCCGCTGATTCTGCGGCGCGCGCAGCAGGAGGAATGTCCACCGATGTCGATCCTGCCGCGTCCGGCGCGACAGGATCCGAGCAGGCCGACACGCCCGACGAGGCCGAATCGCCGCATAACAGCTCGGCAGAGGACCAGGGACCGGCGGACGACGCGCGCGCGATGCCGCCGCACGATCCGACGCACGACACCGGCATGCTGCCGATCCCGCCGCAGGTCCCGCCTGCCGCGGCGAACCGTGCCCAGCGTGGCCCCAAGCTGATCCCCGGCGCGTCCGTGGCGGGTGGCAGGTATCGCCTGCTGGCCGGGCACGGCGGTGCTCGCGGCCTGAAGTTCTGGCAGGCACTCGACATCAAGCTCGACCGCGAGGTGGCGCTGACCTTCGTCGACGCCGACCAGAAGTCGGGCGAGAACTCCGGGCACGACGGCCCCCAGGCGATCCTGTCGCGCACCCTGCGCCTGGGCCGGATCAATTCGCCCGGCCTGGCAAGGGTCCTGGACGTGGTCCGCGGCAGCTCCGGCGGCATCGTCGTCGCCGAGTGGACGCCCGGTCGCTCGCTGCGCGAGATGGCCGAGACCGTCCCCTCGCCGATCGGCGCCGCCAGGGCCATCCGGGCCCTCGCCTCGGCGGCCGAACTGGCCCACCGCGGCGGCGGCTCGCTGTCGATCGATCATCCCGACCGGATCCGGATCAGTGCCTCCGGTGACGCCGTGCTGGCGTTCCCCGGCACCCTCGGCGATTCCGACGCCCAGAGCGACGTGCGTGGTCTCGGCGCCATGCTCTACGCCCTGATCACCGCGCGCTGGCCCATCCGGGTCGGCGGTGTCACCGGGACCGCGGCCACCATCGGCGGCCTGCGCCTGGCCGATTTCGGCCCCGACGGCACCCCCGTCGAGCCGCGGCAGATCCGGCCGGAGGTCCCTTTCGAGATCTCGGCCGTCGCGGTTCGCTCGCTGGAGTCGAACAAGGGCGTGCGGACGGCCGCGACGGTGCAGCACGTGCTCGAGCAGGCCTCGGTCGTCGACCAGAAGACCGATTTCATCCCGGTCCTGCGGCTGGGTCAGCGCGCGGTCGCGGGCGGACCGGATTCGCTCGCCGATCCGGAATTGCTCGCCGCCGAGCGGGAACGCTCGCAGCGGATGATGTGGATCATGGTCGGCCTCGGCGTCCTCGCGGCGCTGGTCGTCGGCATTCTCATCTGGTGGATGGTCAGCATCTTCGCGCCCGGCGCCTCGGACAAACCGCTGGACGAGCAGATCAACATCGGGCTCACCTCGAGTGTCGCGCCGCCGAGCGCGGCGCCACCGGCCGGGCAGACCCCGGCCGCGCCGCCGACCAGTGTGCCGGTGCCGGTCACCGGTGCCGCGGTGTTCTCCCCGGAGGGCACCCCGGACGGTGCGGCGGGCGCGGGCGCGGTGCTCGACCAGAACCCGGCGACGGTGTGGCGCACCGACCAGTATTTCCAGCAGTTCCCCGCCCTCAAGAAGGGCGTGGGGCTGCTGGCCACGCTGCCGACGCCGGCGAAGCTGACCAATGTCTCGATCGCCTCGCCCAGCGCGGGCAGCACCGTCGAGATCCGCACCTCGCCGACCGAGACGCCCACGCTCGACCAGACCCAGTTGATCGGCTCGGCCAAGCTCGTCGACGGCGTCACCGACATCGCCGTGCAGACCGACCAGGCCGCTCGTTTCGTGCTCGTATGGATCACCGGACTCGCGAATTCGGGCGGTCAATTCCAGACCGCCATCGCCGACGTCCGCTTCGACGCCGCGCCCTAGCTCCGCGTCGACCCATCTCCCAGCGCTATCAACGCAGGTGGCCGCCACATTCCACGCCGAGATCGGACGTTCATCGAACTGCGGTCCGGTTGGTGCGCAATTGTTATCGACGATATGATCGGGCCGCGCTCTCGGCAGAGAGTTACCCAGGATTTGTCGACGTCGATCCTGGACGCCGCAGTAGTCAGGTGATGGATCGGCCTCGTTCGCCGACGTGAAGTCGCCGTAATGAGCGCTGTCCAAGGGGTCAGGTGTCGCCGGAAGTCAACGAGCAGGTCCGCGGGGGGAGAACGCGGCAGGTCGCCGCATACCGCGACCGCTCGTTCGTGCTGGAGAACGGCAGCGACAAGGAACTGCTGGCCGCTCACGTCCGTGGCGTGCCGCATGCCTTCGCCGAACTGCTGCGCAGGCACAAGGACCATCTGTGGCAGACCGCGCTGCGCACCTCCTACAGCCGCGAGGACGCCGCCGATTCCCTGCAGGACGCGCTGCTGTCCGCGCATCGCACCGCGGGCTCGTTCCGGGCCGAGGCCGAGGTCCGCAGCTGGCTGCACGCCATCGTCGTCAACGCGTGTCTGGACCGGATTCGCCGCAACAAGACCCGGCGGGCGATCTCGATCACACCCGACACGATGCCCGAGGCGGTCGAGCCGCGCGACGAGTTCGCCGAGTACGAACTGTCGACCGTCGTCGGCGAGGCGCTGTTCACGCTGCCGGAGGACCAGCGGCTCGCGCTGGTCATGGTCGAGATGGAAGGCCGTAGCGTGGCCGAAACCGCCGCCGCGCTCGGCGTGGCGGAGGGCACTATCAAGAGCCGTTGCTCCCGAGCGCGCGTACGTTTGCAAGAACGTTTGGAATTTTTCCGGGATCCGGGGAACCGGACCTAGCCCGGATGCGTCATTAACAGTGACGAACAAGTCAGCGATGTGAATCCTGCGATCCGATATCGACAGAACAGGGGAGGTGCGAGGGTGTCTCGATCCGTGCCGCAGCCTCCGTTCCCGTCGGAGCTGCTGGCCGATCTGCACGGCGACAACCTCGCGGCCGAACTGCGCGAGCAACTGCTGCCACAGGTCAGCGCCGACCCAGACGCGCTGCACTACCTCAGCCGGCTCGACGAGGTGAACGTCCACCTCCGCGCCCTGGCCACCGACGAGCGGGTCATGCATCCCATGCCCGACGACGTCGCAGACCGCATGTTCCGTTTCGTCGCCGATCTGGACCTCGAGGCAGACGACGGTCCCACCGAGCGCCTGACGACCATGCCGCAAGCCCAGCCGGACGGCCCCATCGTCCGGCTGACGGCCCTGCCGCACACTCAGCCGGACGGCCCCACCGACCGCCTGTCGACGATGGCCGTCCCGCCGCCGCCACCGCGTCCGCCCGTCGACGCGCCGGTCTCGCTGGCGCAGTACCGATCCCGCCGCCGAAGGGGCTGGCTGGCCGCGGCCGCCGCCTCCGTCGCCGTGCTCGCCGGCGCGGGCGCCGTCGTCACCACGCTCGACACCACCGACGGCACCCCGACCGCGGCGCCGTTCACCGAACCGGCTTCCGCGGGTGACGAGCTCACCACCGCCGCCGCGCTCAGCGCTCTCGGCAAGCGCGAAGTGAACGGCCCGCTGGCCGACGAAGCGGCGCTGGCCCGCTGTGTGCAGGCCAACGGCGTCGATCGCACGGTGCTGGGTGCGTCGAGTATCACCTTCCGCGGCACCGACGCGGTCCTCGTGCTCGTCATCGGACCCAAGCCGCCGACCATCACCGCGCTGGTCGTGGGCGCGGGCTGCACCACGGGCGCGCCCGAACAGCTCGCGCTACGCGACATCGGTTGACACAGCGCTTCGAGGGAAGCGCCGTCAGCCCGGGAACAACACCGTTTAGGCTGTTGTTGACCGACACGTCCCCAGCTTGTCTTTCGGAAGGGCCCCATGAGCACGCCAGTTCGCGACCTGATCATCGTCGGCTCAGGACCCGCCGGTTACACGGCAGCCGTCTACGCCGCCCGCGCGGAACTGCAGCCGCTGGTCTTCGAAGGCACCCAGTTCGGCGGCGCCCTGATGACCACCACCGAGGTGGAGAACTTCCCCGGCTTCCGCGAGGGCATCATGGGCCCCGACCTGATGGAGCAGATGCGCGAGCAGGCCAAGCGTTTCGGCGCCGACCTGCGCACCGAGGACGTCGACGCGATCGACCTGTCCGGCCCCATCAAGAAGGTCACCGTCGGTGACGAGACCTTCGAGGCCTACGCCATCGTGCTGGCCATGGGCTCGGCCGCGCGCTACCTGAACGTGCCGGGTGAGCAGGAGCTGCTCGGCCGCGGCGTGAGCGCCTGCGCCACCTGCGACGGCTTCTTCTTCAAGGGCCAGGACATCGTGGTGGTCGGCGGCGGCGACTCGGCCATGGAGGAAGCGACCTTCCTCACCAAGTTCGCGGCCAGCGTCACCGTCGTGCACCGTCGCGAGGAGTTCCGCGCCTCGCGGATCATGCTCGAGCGCGCCAAGGCCAACGAGAAGATCAAGTTCCGGCTCAACGCCGAAGTGGTGAAGGTCAACGGCGAGACGAGCGTCACCAGCCTGACCCTGCGCGACACCCGCACCGGTGAGGAGTCCGAGCTCGCCGCGACCGGTCTGTTCGTCGCCATCGGCCACGACCCGCGCAGCGAACTGGTCAAGGGCCAGGTCGCGCTCGACGGCGAAGGCTATGTGCAGGTGACCGATCCGGGGACCGCTACCGACGTGGCCGGCGTGTTCGCCGCGGGCGACCTGGTCGACCACACCTACCGCCAGGCGATCACCGCCGCCGGCACCGGTTGCCGCGCGGCCATCGACGCCGAGCGCTGGCTCGCCGAACAGGGTGACATCACCGCCAACACCCTCGAAAACGCCGACGGCTCGGCAGCGGTGTCCACCAACTGATTTCGAGCACGTCGAGTTCCACCCCAGCAAGGAGTACAGCCATGGCCGAGAGCGCCAACACCATCACCGTCACCGACCAGTCGTTCGCCGATGACGTCCTGCTCAGCGAGAAGCCGGTGCTGGTCGACTTCTGGGCCGACTGGTGCGGTCCGTGCAAGATGGTCGCCCCCGTGCTGGAGGAGATCGCGGGCACCCACGCCGACAAGCTGACGATCGCCAAGCTCGACACCGAGGCCAACCCCGGCGCGGCCCGCGATTACCAGATCCTGTCCCTGCCGACGATGATCCTGTTCCAGGGCGGCAAGCCCGTGAAGCAGATCGTCGGCGCCAAGGGCAAGGCGGCACTGCTGCGCGAACTCGACGGTCTCATCTGACCAGCGGTCTGATAAAGCACCTCCTACCGGCCGACGCGCCGTAGGATGCCTGGACCCGGGATTGCCGTAATACGGCCCGGGTCTGAGACAATCGAGGCGACGCTCCGGCCGAAGGAAAGGGCTCTCACGCATGCACCGACTTCGTCACGGCGATTCAGGACCAGCCGTAGCAGAGGTTCGGAGCACCCTCGCAAGCCTGGGCTTCCTGCATCCCCAGCACGGCGATTACTGGAAGGACACCGACGCGGAGTTCGACCGTCCGCTCGACTCGGCGGTCCGCGCGTTCCAGCAGCAACGCGGTCTGCTCGTCGACGGCGTGGTCGGTCCGGCCACGTACCGCGCGCTGAAGGAAGCCTCCTACCGCCTGGGTGCCCGCACACTGATCTACCAGCTGTCCGCGCCGCTCTACGGTGACGATGTCGCGACCCTGCAGCGCAAGCTGCAGGACCTCGGCTTCTACGTGCACCGGGTCGACGGCTATTTCGGCCCGCACACCCACGACGGTCTCAGCGCCTTCCAGCGCGAGATCGGCCTGTCCGCCGACGGCATCTGCGGCCCCGACACCTTGCGTTCGCTGGATCTGCTCGGCGCGCGTGTCACCGGCGGCAACCCGCATCGCATCGCCGAGGAAGAGGTGGTGCACCGGGCGGGCCCGCAGCTCACCGGCAAGCGCATCGTCATCGATCCCGGGTTCGGCGGCGCCGACAAGGGATTCGCGGTGCCCACCGAGTTCGGTGACGTCTACGAGTCGGAGATCCTGTGGGATCTGGCCTCGCGGCTGGAGGGCCGGATGGCCGCCACCGGCATGGAGACGTTCCTGTCCCGCCCGTGGGGCGCCAACCCCACCGACGTGGAACGCGCCGAGACGTCCAACGCCTTCGACGCCGACCTGATGATCTCGCTGCGCTGCGCCACCAGTGACAATCCGTCGGCGAAGGGCGTGGCCGGCTTCTACTTCGGCAACTCGCACGGCTCGGTGTCGATGATCGGCCAGGTGCTGGCCGGCTTCATCCAGCGCGAGGTTGTCGCCCGCACCTCGGTGCAGGACTGCCGCACGCACCAGCGCACCTGGGACCTGCTGCGGCTCACCAAGATGCCGACCGTGCAGGTGGACCTCGGCTACCTCACCAACGAGTACGACGCCTCGGTGCTCACCAACCCGCGCATGCGGGACGTGATCGCCGAAGCCATCCTCATCTCGGTCAAGCGGCTGTACCTGCTCGGCCAGGACGACCAGCCCACCGGCACCTACACCTTCGCCGAGCTGCTCGCCGAGGAGCTGGCCGCCGCCGACGCGGGCCACGTCCCCGCTCCGCGCGTCTGATAGCAGCCCCGAAACGGCCGACGGCCCTGCGGTTCTCCGCAGGGCCGTTGTCGTCTGTCCGGTTCAGTGCACGCCGACGCGGGTCGGCGGCACCATCGACGCCGCCGCCAGGAGCTGGTCGAGGGCGCGCTCCACGTCTTCCTTCCAGCCGTGGTCGGAGTCGAGCTCGAGCCGCAGCCGGGGGAAGCGGTGATGCGGGGCCACCACTTCGAAACCGACGTCGGCCAGGAAATCGGCGTCGATCATGCAGGTTTCGGGGGTGCAATGAGTCGCCGCCGCCGGATCGCGCAGCGGGGCCGCGATCCGCTCCATCAGTCGCATGGACGAACCGAGACCGCGGTCGGCCAGCGAGCTCGTCGACGGGCTGTTGCGAATGCCGAACGCCTCGATCGCACGCACACCACGACGCACCAGATCGGCCACCACGCCCTGAATCAGCCGATGGGCTACATCGGCCTCCTCGTAGGGGAATTCGGCCTGCAGCGTGGTCAGCAGGACCGCGTCCGGGCTCACGGGGGAGGTGGGGAACAGGGTCGACCGGGGGACCGCGCTCGGCGGTGAGTACAGCGCGCAGCCTGCGATGTTGTTGTCCACATGCGCCAGCTGACCGCACGAGCCCCACTCGAGCATCACGGTCGAGAGCCAGGCTTCCTTCTCGAAGACCGGGTCGCTGAAAGCGTGTGAGTCGGCAGCGACGGCTGGATCAAGCTCCCAGAACACACACCGCCGGGTGTGCGCCGGGAGCTGATCGAGTCGATCGAGGGTCAATGCCGTGACGCTGGTCGACACCGCTCTGCTCAGCCTCCAGCTGTCCGATTCATCCACGCTCACGCCACATCACTATCCACAGTAATGCCGCCTCTTTCAATTATGTAGAAAGACTGGAAGTGCCCCGTCACAGTGACGTTTCGGGGCCGGATTGCTCCATCAGCGCCACAATGCGCTCGAGGTCTTCGACGGAACCGAACTCGACAACGATCTTGCCTTTACGCTTTCCGAGGCTGACCGTGACCCGGGTGTCGTAGGAGCCCGACAGCCGTTCGGCCACTTCTTGCAGACCCGGCATGTGGATCGGCTTACGCTTCGGCGCCGGGGGAGCGACCTCCGAGGGATTGCGGTTCGCCAGCGTCACCGCTTCCTCGGTGGCCCGGACCGACAGTCCCTCGGCGACGATCCGCGCCGCCAACACTTCCTGTGCGTCGGCTCCGGCATCCAAGCCGAGCAGCGCCCTGGCGTGTCCGGCCGAGAGCACCCCGGCGGCCACCCGACGCTGCACGGGGATCGGCAGCTTCAGCAATCGGATCATATTCGTCACCACCGGTCGCGAACGACCGATTCGCGAGGCCAATTCCTCGTGGGTGACATCGAATTCCTCGAGCAGCTGCTGATACGCGGCCGCCTCTTCGAGTGGGTTCAGCTGCACGCGGTGGATGTTCTCCAGCAGTGCGTCGCGCAGCATCGAGCCGTCGGCGGTGTCGCGGATGATCGCCGGAATCGTCGTCAGTCCGGCTTCCTGGCACGCGCGCCACCGGCGCTCGCCCATGACCAACTGGAACTTGTCGACACCCGGTTCGACCCGCCGCACCACGATCGGCTGCATCAGGCCGAACTCGCGGATCGAGTGCACCAGCTCCGCCAGCGCCTCCTCCTCGAAGACCTGCCGCGGCTGCTTCGGGTTCGGCTCGATCTGCTCGGCAGGCACCTCGCGGTAGACCGCGCCGCCGGGGGAGACGAGGTCTTCCTCCGGTTCGGGCTCGGCATCCGGGACGCGATGCAGGAACGCCTCGGCCGGCTGCGGGCCGATCGGGTTGATCCCGATGACGCTCGCCGCGGCACTGCTGAGGCCCGGCGCCGTCGCTGCCGGACCCGTCGGGATCAGTGCGGCCAACCCGCGCCCGAGACCGCCCTTTTTCGCCTGACTCATCGGCTACCGATCCCTTCCTCGTTCCAACACACCACTACGACGCGTCCTGGCGGAGCTGGGCGCGGGCGGCGAGCTCACGCCCCGCGTCCAGGTAGCTCATCGCACCGCGGGAGCCTGGATCATAATCGAGCACGGTCATCCCGTAGCCCGGCGCCTCCGAGACCTTCACGCTGCGCGGAATCATCGACTTGAGGACGACGTCGCCGAAGTGGTTGCGCACTTCCTCGGCCACCTGGTCGGCCAGTTTGGTGCGGCCGTCGTACATCGTCAGCAGGACGGTGGAGACGTGGAGCTCGGGGTTGAGGTGTGCCTGCACCAGCCCGATATTGCGGAGCAGCTGACCGACGCCCTCCAGCGCGTAGTACTCGCACTGGATCGGGATCAGCACCTCCTTGGCCGCCACGAGCGCGTTGACCGTGAGCAGGCCGAGCGACGGCGGGCAGTCGATGAGGACGTAGTCGATGTCGTACCCGGCCATCGCCGCTTCGTGGATCGCGGCCTTCAGCCGCCCCTCCCGGGCAACCATCGAGACGAGCTCGATCTCGGCGCCGGCGAGGTCGATCGTGGCGGGCACGCACAGCAGTCGCTCGCTGTGCGGACTCTGCTGAATCGCGTCCTTGACGGTCACCTCACCGATCAGCAGTTCGTAGCTGGACGGCACCCCGGAGTGATGCGCGACGCCCAGCGCCGTGCTCGCGTTGCCCTGCGGATCGAGATCGACGACAAGAACCGTCATGCCCTGGTGCGCTAGCGCCGCAGCGAGATTGACCGTCGTCGTGGTTTTACCCACGCCGCCCTTCTGGTTGGCGATGGTGATGATCCGTTGCTCGCGGGGTTTCGGCACAGTGACCTTTCCTGGATGCAGAATCTGGCTGGCGCGTTGCGCTTCCGCCGCGATCGGGGTCTCGGCCGGGGAGATATGCCCGAAAGGAGTGTTCCCGAACGTCTCCGCGTCGAAGTTGCTGGAATCCAGCATCCCCGGGACCCGCGACGCTGTTTCCCGTGAAACATTCGCCGGACCGCTCGACATAGACAGCTCCTAACCCGAGAAACTTCAGATCACGTTCTCCCGACCGAGCGTCGGCGCCGTGTCATCACAAACAAGATCGGCGGCGTCCGGCCACTGCCACGGTGGCTCCCGGCGCGCACGCCCGACTCTGAACAGCTTGCCAGCACTACGACCGATAGGAAAGCTGAATCGCGGCACGCCGAGAAGGACACACCCAAGTTCGCGCAAATCACTTTCCGGATCAATGTTTCACGGGAAACACGGGGGAGTGGCGGGTCTGAAATCGTCGGGCCGACCAGAGTTTCCGACCCGGTCCTGGGCCCTGTGTCGTCACCCCTTGGCCTTTCGCGAGATGGTGACGTGTCGGGACAGGCCCTCGGTCCTTCATCAGATCCCTACTCTCCGAGGCTCCACTGCGGCCGGGCCACACCGGTGTCGCGACGTCCGGCGAGGACAGGCGTGTGCCACGGCAGTCGGGACTCGACGCCGAGACCAAGGGAGTCGGTGGCGGGCAAGAGCCGCCGGAGCTCCATCGACCGGCCTCCGCCCTCTTCGGATCGACGACATGGCACGACACTTTGCCGCGCTGTCCCCAACGCCGTGCTGTCCCCAACGCCGTGCTGTCCTCAACACCGCCCTGTCCTCAACACCGCCCTGTCCCCGGCGCCGTGCTATCCCCGGCGCCGTGCTATCCCCGGCGCCGTGCTGTCCGCGTGCAGTGGTCTTGGTGGCGCGTGACCTCCGTGCCGCGCAATACCGTGCCGCGCTATCCCGTGCCGCGCTATCCCGTGCCGCGCTATCTCGTGCCGCGCTATCTCGTGCCGCGCTATCTCGTGCCGCGCTATCTCGTGCCGCGCTATCTCGTGCCGCGCTATCTCGTGGCGCACGGTCCTCGTGGCACACGGTCCTCGGAATGGCCGACACATCCAATCTCCCATCCCGATCAGCGCGTTCGCATGGNGCGCACGGTCCTCGTGGCACACGGTCCTCGGAATGGCCGACACATCCAATCTCCCATCCCGATCAGCGCGTTCGCATGGTGCGCAGCCTTCGTCGCGCGTCGTCTTCGTGGCACGCCGCCCCGTGATGCGCTGCCCCCGTGGCACGCCGCCCCGTGATGCGCTGTCTTCGTGGTGTGCGCTGTCTTCGTGGCGCCAGGCTGCGGGCCGCCTGTCCGTCTGCCAGCTGTCCGCGCGCCCCACGGATGCCACAGCTTCTGGCCGCGCAGCGGGATTGAGCCGACGGCACCCATGGCGGCATCACCACTACTACGTCGAGGCGGTCGAATGTCCGGCCACCGCACGGAGACCGACGGTGGTTCCCGCAGCCAAGCTGTTCGACCCGCGTCCACTGCGCCCACCGTGTTCGGGGCCCAAATCACTCCGCGAGCGCTGGCATGGGCGCGCCAATCCGTCGACGCCACCGAACAACCAGAGCAGATGAAACCTGGAACCTCGGAGCAGTCTTTTCGGATACCGACCGACGGCGGCCCTGTCCGATCAAGCGACCGCCTGCCTCGGCGACATCGAACCCGACACCAGCGAAAGACCTCCGGACCCTCACCCCACCACAAGAGTCCCTACACGGAGACCGAACTGAATGAGCAACCCGGCGCACCACTCCACACCCAACAACCCACACAGCGCGCAGCCACCCACTCCACACCCAAGGTCCCACTCCACACCCAGCAGTCCACTCCACACCCAGCAGTCCACTCCACACACCTAGCGGTCCACTCCACGCCCGGCATCCGCGCCGCACCCCAGCCCCCCCACCCACGCCCGGCGGTCCGCACCCGCACCGCACCAGCGCCCTATGTCCCGTACCGGCTCCCAGCGCTCCGCACCCGTCATCCACACCACACCCAGCACCCCACGTCCCGTACCCGGCTCCCGCCTCCACACCCACCGGTCCGCACCACACCCACCGGTCCGCACCACACCCCCCGGTCCGCACCACCCCCCCCGGTCCGCACCACCCCCCCCGGTCCGCACCACCCCCCCCGGTCCGCACCACCCCCCCCGGTCCGCACCACCCCCACCGGTCCGCACCACACCCACCGGTCCGCACCACACCCGGTGGTCCGGCACCCGCGCGCAGCGGTCTTCTCCCCACACCTGGCGTTCCGTACCGCACCCGGCGGCCCACACCCACATGGCGATCCATTCCATATCCCGCGGCCCACCCGCTCCGCAGCCACCGAGAACGTTCGGACGACCGGGACCGGCGGGCTCATCGCTCACGACTTCGCCGACGACGACGTATCACTGGCATCGTCCGACCGACGCACTCTGCCCCGCGACTTCCTACCCACCGACCATGCTCTCCGCTCACGGGCGGCGTGGGCCGCGACTGGGCAGGGCGCGATCCCGAATAGCGATCGGCATCGAACTCGGCGATCGACTCCTCGCAGTTGGCAGATCGCATAGATCGCGATCGGCTATCTGGCCGGCCGCTGACTCGCGGACGATGCAGGGCATCCTGTTCTGCCAGGGAGCTGGGTTGCCGCTGCCCGTCGAGTACCGCGGCGGCGGTCCGCCACAAGAGTCCGGGGCATGTGGTCCGGGCGAGGTGCTCAACGTCCGAACTGGCGGCGCACACTACGAATCGATCAGTGCTGCCGACAGTCACTGCTCGCGGGCCGACTCGATGTGGATGCGTTCGGTCTGGACAGCAGCCGCCCAGCGGCCGATGCGGCGGTTGATCGTCTCGGAGTACCTGGTCCGGTAATGAGTTCGGGAGGTGGGCTGCAGTGATCCACTCGCCCCAGCGGCCCGCACCCCACCCCGCCGCCCCGCACTCAGCCGCCCACTCCATACTCGGCGGCCCGCACCGCATCCGGCGAACCGGTCTCAGACCGACGATCTGCTCCGCCCCCGACGATCCGGCCCCACCCGACGGCCCGCTCCGCACCCGACGATCCGACCCCGCACCCCAGCCACTCGCCCCGCACCCCGGCCAGCCCGCGCCACTCCCACCAAGTCACGCTGCGCGCAGCACCCCATTCCACACCCCGCGATTCACAGCGCTTCAACGATCAGCACCACCCCAGCGATCCCGCACCTCGCCCCGACCCGCACGCGCCCACCAACTCCCACACCCGGCCTGGCGACCACGCCACGACGGGCTACCCACACCGCCCCGATCGGCACCGCATCAAGCGATCCATCGATCCGCGAAGAATGCGGAGCAAAGCCCCACCCCTACCGAGAATGCATAGACGAGAATCCCGTCGACTGCACGGACCTACTACGAAGTCGATCCGACAGACGAAATCCGGCGAGCGACTACCCAGGCCGCACTGCGCCAGATCCGGTTCCACCGGCTGCACGTTCCACGTGAAACAACGCGACGGAGCAGTTCTTGACGCTTCGGCACAGATAACGAATTTCCGCCTGAGTCGGCGGCAGGCAACCACCCTCGGGCAGTTTCGTCACGTTACGAAATGTGAACTATCGCTTCCGCGACTTCTTCTCCGCGCTCGCGACCTTCCGCCCACTCCGACGCGTCGGACGCTCGGCGCGGGGGAGCAGCTCGGCGCTGATCACCAGAGTCGGCACCTCGACGATCCCGGCACCGCACCCGACCACGCGGAGATCGGTGGCACCATCGCGGATCAGTTCGGCGCCGTCGCGCTCGAGTTCCTCGGCGGCACTCGTTCCCTTGAGAGCGAGCATCCGACCGTGATCACGGAGGAGGGGGAGCGACCAGTGGGCGAGCTTCGCGAGAGGGGCGACCGCGCGGGAGGTGACCACGTCCGCGCCGCCGGCTTCCTTGATGACACCGGACTGCTCGGCCCGTCCGCGAACGACGGTCACATTCTTGAGTCCGACTTCTTCGATGAACTCACCCAGGAACACCGTGCGCCGCAGCAGCGGCTCGACGAGGGTGATGCGGAGATCGGGCCGGGCAATGGCCAACGGGATGCCGGGGAGTCCGGCGCCGCTGCCGACATCGACGACGGACGCGCCCTCGTCGATCAGCTCACCGACCACAGCGCAGTTGAGGATGTGCCGCTCCCAGAGGCGGGGGACTTCGCGCGGGCCGATGAGTCCGCGCTCCACGCCGGCGGTGGCCAGTGCCGCGCAGTAGCGGCGGGCGAGGTCCAGGCGGTCGCCGAAGATCCGCGCGGCAGCGGCGGGCGGGTCCAACTCGGCGGACAGCGCACCCAGTTCGAGTTCCACGTGAAACATCCTTCCGAGTGGTGGTCGATCGCAATAGGGCATGAATAAGGCCCCCGGTCCGAGACCGGAGGCCCTATCACACCAAACGTGGTCGCGGCGGAATCAGCCTACTCGGGCACTACCACCACATGACGATTCGGCTCGACACCTTCGCTCTCGCTCGCCACACCGTCGATGTCGGCGACGGCGTCGTGCACGATCTTGCGCTCGAACGGAGTCATCGCCGACAGCGCCTCGGGCTTGCCCGACTCGAGCACGCGCTTCGCCGCGGCGACGCCGAGCTCGCTCAGGTCGGTGCGACGCTGAGCGCGCCAGCCGGCCACATCGAGCATCAGGCGGCTGCGGACGCCGGTCGCCTGCTGCACGGCCAGGCGGGTCAGCTCCTGCAGCGCGTCGAGAACTTCGCCGTTGCGTCCGACGAGCTTGGTCAGATCGCGGCCGCCATCGATGCTCACGACGGCGCGGTCGCCCTCGACATCGAGGTCGATGTCGCCGTCGAAGTCGAGCACGTCCAGCAGCTGCTCGAGGTAGTCGCCCGCGATCTCGCCCTCTTCGATCAACGCTTCTTCGGCGTCGTTCACGACGTCAACAGTCGTCGCCACAGTGGCGTCCCCTCCGTCGGTCTCGGTCTCAACAGTCATTGGATTCCTCTATCTGATCGCCACTCAGCGCTTACGCTTCTGGTTCGCGCGGCCGCGGTTACCCGGCCGCTTCTGACCGCCCGGCCTGCGCTGGCCGCCACCCTGCTTGGCGGCCTGCTTGGCGGTGCCGTTGGTCGCGGCGGTGCCGTTCGTCGAGGCGGTGTCGTCGGCCGGGGCATCCTGCTTCTTGCGGACGTCGACCGGCTTGGCGCCGGGCTTGGGCGCGTTCTGTGCGCGCAGCTCCAGCTTTTTCGCCTTCTTCTCTTCCTCTTCCTTCTCCATGCGGCCGAACACCAGGTGCTGCTGACCGTAGGTCCAGATGTTGTTGGCCACCCAGTAGATCAGGATGCCGATCATCAGGAAGGGACCACCGACGAGCACGCCGAGCGGGAAGACCCACAGCGACAGCTTGTTCATGATCGCGGCCTGCGGGTTGGCGGCGGCTTCCGGCGTCTGCCGCTGGACGGAGGCGCGGGCGTTGAAGTGGGTCGCCAGACCGGCGATGACCATCAGCGGGATCGCGACGAGGGCGATGCTCAGCTTGGTCGGCGTGCCACCCCACTCGGCGAAGGCCGACAGCTCACTCTGCGGCATGGTGATGAACGACGCGATCGGGGCGCCGAAGATACGGGCGCTCAGGAACGACTGGACGTCGGCCGCGCTGAAGATGTAGTTCGGGGTGTGCGCGTTGTCGTACGCGGACATCCCCAGCTGACCGAAGCCGTGGCCGGTGCGGTTGAACGAACGCAGCACGTGGAAGAGACCGAGGAAGACCGGCACCTGCACGAGGACCGGCAGACAGCCCATCAGCGGGTTGAAGCCGTGTTCCTTCTGCAGCTTCTGCATCTCCCGCGCCATGGTCTCGCGGTCGTTCTTGTACTTCTTCTGCAGCTCCTTGATCTGAGGCTGCAGCTCCTGCATCTGCTTGGTGGTGCGCACCTGCTTCACGAACGGCTTGTACAGCACGAGCCGCAGCGTGAAGACCAGGAAGACGATGGCGAGGCTCCAGGCGAGCCCACTGTCGGCTCCGAACACGAAGCCGAAGGCTTTGTGCCAGAACCACAGAATCGCGGATACCGGCCAATAGATGATGTCGAGCACGGCTCTAGGTACTCCCGTCGTTCGTATCGCCGATCAGCGCGGGCGATGACTTTGTGCAGGCATTCGACCCGCGCTCTGGCACGGGATCCCACCCTCCAGGGTGCCAGGGCGCGCATTTCGCGAGGCGCACGACCGTCAGTGCCGATCCGACGACCAGCCCGCGCGTGCGCAGAGCGGTCACCGCGTATTCACTGCAGGTGGGAGTGAACCGGCAGATCGGCATCCGGGTGGGGGAGACATAGGTCCGGTACAGCTCGATCAGGAAGATCAGCGCGTTCGCGGGTAGGCGGGTGAGGGTCCTCATCGCCGCTCACCGGCCGGGGTGCGACCGAGCGCGGGCTCCGGAGCACTACGCAAACCGAGCTTGCGTAGTCCGGTGCGCAGCTGGCGCAGCAACTCGGCGGAGTCGGCGGTGGCCGCACCGGGCAGCGCCCGAATCACGACATCGGTACCGGCCGGCAATTCGTCGACGATCTGGGCGCACATATGACGCAGGCGGCGGGCCACCCGGTGGCGAACCACCGCGTTACCCACCGCCTTGCTCACAATCAGCCCGAACCGCGGACCGCCTACCCGGATCAGGGAATCGACGTCGGCGACATCGTCGTACGTGTGCGTGAACGCGTGTACGACGAGATCTCGCCTCCCGATTCGCTGACCGCGGCGCACCGTGCGGGAGAATTCGGCACGGTGGTGCAACCGATACGGCTCAGGCAACACCCGAGCGTCCGACTACGCGCGATCAGGCAGTCAGTTCGGCACGGCCCTTACGGCGACGCGCCGAAACGATGGCGCGACCCGCACGGGTGCGCATCCGGAGGCGGAAGCCGTGCACGCGCGCCCGACGACGGTTGTTCGGCTGGAACGTCCGCTTGCCCTTGGCCACGGTCAACACTCCTCGAGTTGGTGGGCACCGTTCGGCGCCCGAAGTCTGTTCAATGATTCGGATGTCTGCGCAGCGGACCGCGGTCTACACGCAGAAAGCCTTGGCGATCGACGTGCAGCACACAGCCGCCACCGCGCCAAGGGGTGACTGTACGAGGGTACTGATACCGCTACGCAGGGTCAAACTCGGCCCCCAAAGCACGTGCGCCAGGCACGATGTCCAGATTACCGGACCCCGCCGCCTCGCCCCGAGCTGGGCCGACCTGGGGCGACACGCCCGGGACGCACTGACGCATCCGGGGACTTTTCGTGAGTTCGTCCACACCTCTGGCCTTCTGCGGCGGGGGCGGCTAACCTCTGTAGCCGGGGGATTGCTGAAGAACCGCAGGTCCAGCCCCATTCACTGCCACACGCTGGCAGATTCCCTCTATCCCCAGGTTTGTCCACATCTGTGGATAATTGTGTGGAAAGACGGCCGGAGTGGCATATTCGTAGGGCCGACGGTGCCCGCGCCGCAGTCCGGATTCTGGGACCGCACGGCGTTCGAACCGGCTTCGGTTGTACGCAGGATCACTGGATTCCACCTGTTCACAGGTGATTGTCCGCGTGCGCCCGGCCGTGGGCCCCAACAAACCGGTCCGGGGAGGACGCTGCATGGACGACGAGCAGAATGTGCTGGCCACCGTATGGCCTGAGGTGGTCGCCGAGCTCACCACCGGCTCGGCCGACGGCGCCATCCCCGCGGTCAGCCGCGCGCAGCAGGCCTGGCTGAAACTGGTCAAACCGCTCACCGTCGCCCAGGGCTTCGCGTTGCTGTCGGTTCCGTCCTCGCTGGCCCAGGAAGCAATCGAGCGTGATCTGCGCGAGCCGATCCTGCGATCGCTGGGGCGTCGGCTCGGGCCGCAGGTGGAGGGTTTGGGTGTCCGCATCGCCGCGCCGAGCCCGGCCGCGGGGGAGCGGGCCGGCAATTCGCCGCGGCACGCCAGGATGACGAGCCGGCCGGAGCGCCCGCGCGAGCAGGTGCGCCCGCCGACCGGTTATCCCGGTCCCGATTTCAGTGTTCCCGACTACGCCGCGCGCGGTGAGTACGGCCGGCCCCGCTACGGTGCCGGCGAGTACCCCGCGGGCAATGGTGAGTACGGCAACGACTACCAGGGTGGGCAGGAATATCAGCCCACCGGTGACTACGGCAACAGCTACGGCGGCCGCGAGTACCCCGCGCAGCCGGGCGAGTACGGCGAGCGGCCCGACTATGCCGGTCATCGGGAGTACCAGGCCGAGCCGGAATACCGGCAGCCCGAACCGGAATACCCGGCGCAGCCCGAATACCAGCAGCAGCCGGAGTACGCGCCGGCGCCGGAATACGGCCAGGCGCCGGAGTTCCAGCCCGAGCGCGCCGAGTTCCCCGGCACCGATTTCGAACCGACCGCGGTCTATCCGGTTCCCGACTTCGCCAACGGCGAGTTCGGCGGTCGCGCGGAGTTCCGTGGCGCGCGCCCGGATCAGCGCCCGGCCGACGCCGCCCCGCCCGCCCGGCGGGAGCAGTCCGGTTCGCCCCGGCGTGAGCACATCCCGCCCGGCCAGGAGTCGCTGTTCACCCCC
>NZ_JBCGFB010000111.1:0-20171 GCF_038752175.1 Nocardia sp. No.11
GGCCCCGGCCGAACCGGCAGCCCCCGCCGAGCCCGAAGCCACGGCGGAACCGGCCACCCCGGCCGAGCCCACCAACGGCAACGGCAACGGCACCCCGCCGGTGGCCCCGCCGACCGCCAAGCCCGGCGGCCTCGGCTTCAAGTCCGGCGCGAAGGCCCCCGGCCGCAAGAACTGACAACTGAAAAACCACGAGTGAGGCGCGGATTCCCCGGAATCCGCGCCTCACTCGCGTTCACGCCCTTCGCCGCCGAACGCGGTCCATGGCAGCGCAGCGAGCTCTCAGCACTGGCTGGGCTCGTCGTTCTTCACCACGGACAGCACTGCTTGCGCCTCTCCGACCGGCGTCCCGGGCGCCGGTTCTTGCGCGACGACAACCCAATTGCGGTCCATCACCTGAGCTCGGCCACGACCACTGGCGTCCTCGGAGCGAGAGAAGAACACACCCGCGGCCTGGATCGTGTCCTGCGCTGCTTGCAGATTCATGCACACCACCGCGGGCATCAGCGCCGCAGGTGCTGGAGCGGCAGCGGGTGCGGTGGTCACCGGTGGGACTACTACCGGTGGCGCCGAAGACGTTGTCGGCGCGGGCGCGACCGCCGAGGGGCCGACTGCCGCGACCGTTGTCGTCGGCACGGTCGCCGACGGGGTGTGCGCTCCCGATGCGCTCTCGACCGCACAGCCCGTCGCTCCGACCAGCACTACCGTGGCTACACCGACCACTCGGCCGGCCATCGTCACATGATTCATCCTCAGATATCCCCTGCTCGCAGACGTCAGAGCGATCTCCTGACCGCCCCATCGCGCTCCCCCCGACAGGAGTGCTGCGCGAGCGTATCCCCGCTGCCGCAACCGAAAAGGCGATACCGGCAAGTAGGCGGCAACCGAATTCGCGTCAGCAGTCGGCGAACCAGGCTTTCGCGTAGCCCGCGGATTGGTAGGTGTAGTCCCAGGCCCAACGGGCCGGGGAGAGGTGGGGTTTCGGGTCGACGAAGAGCAGCTCGCCGGGCCAGCACTTGCCGAGGATGTAGCGGGCTCGGGAGATGTGGGGCGTGAAGGTGACGACGATGACGCGAGTCCAGTCGGTGCCGAGGCGGGCCAGTGCGCGGCCTTCGCCGAGGGTGGTGCGGGGACTGGGGTCGAAGCAGATGACCTCGAAGCGGTAGCCGCCGTGGCAGATCCGGTTGACCATCGGACTGTGCTCGTAGGGGTTGGAGATCAGGACGCGGGGTGCGTACCCCTCGGCGGCCAGCCGCAAGCCGAGCTGTTCGCGACCGTCGTGCGCGCCGCCGAGGACCAGGATCGCGTCGGCGGGCATCGGCGCGTCGACGCGCGGCCGCACATACACCGGCCACAGCGCGACCACCGCGACCAGCACCGCGAGCAGCAGCGCACCGAGAAGGAACCACAGCCGGCGCACCGGCTCGATGCTAGTGACGCGCCACCCACCCGACCCGATGACACGTCCACACCCGCGAACACCCTGCACACCCACGATCCGAACCTTGCACCCCGCCGGACACCATCACCGCAGGTAGCGGCCCCACGCGACCGGACGGCCGATCGATGTCTCCCCCTGTACACCAGATGTTGCGCCCCCTCTTGCCTCACTGACGCGGCGTAGCCACGCGCGCCGCTTACCAACAGAACTATGCGATGCACAGTCTTCGGAACGGGGTACCTGGGGGCCACGCATGCCGCGTGTATGGCCGAGCTGGGGCACGATGTGGTCGGGGTGGATGTGGATCCCGGCAAGGTGGCCAAGCTGGCCGACGGTGTGGTGCCGTTCTACGAACCGGGTCTGGACGAGGTGCTGCAACGCAACCTCGCCGCGGGCCGCCTGCGGTTCACCACCGACTACGAGGACGCCGCGGCCCACGCCGACGTGCACTTCCTGGGCGTCGGCACGCCACAGAAGAAGGGCGAGTACGGCGCCGATCTGAAATACGTCCACGCCGTGGTCGACACACTGGCCCCGATGCTGGAGCGCCCGGCGATGATCGTCGGCAAGTCCACCGTGCCGGTGGGAACCGCCACGGCCCTGGGCGAACGGGCACGCGCGGCGGCGAACGTCGACGTCGAGGTGGCCTGGAATCCGGAGTTCCTGCGCGAGGGCTTCGCCGTGCAGGACACCCTGCGCCCGGACCGCCTGGTCCTGGGCATCGACAACGCCCGCGAGCGGTCGGCGTGGGTCGAGCAGCAGATCCGCGAGATCTACGCCGACCTGATCGCCGCCGAGATCCCCTTCCTGCTCACCGATCTGGCCACCGCCGAACTGGTGAAGGTCTCGGCGAACGCCTTCCTGGCCACCAAGATCTCGTTCATCAACGCGGTCTCGGAGGTCTGCGAGGCGACCGGCGCCGACGTGACGATGCTGGCCGACGCGCTGGGCTACGACGCCCGCATCGGTCGTCGATTCCTCAACGCCGGATTGGGTTTCGGCGGCGGCTGCCTGCCCAAGGACATCCGCGCGTTCATGGCCCGCTCCGGCGAGCTGGGCGCCGATCACGCCGTGGCGTTCCTGCGCGAGGTCGACAACATCAACATGCGCCGCCGCACCAAGGTGGTCGACATGGCCGCGCGCGCCTGCGGCGGCTCGCTGCTGGGCGCGAACGTCGCGGTCCTCGGCGCCGCGTTCAAGCCGGAGTCCGACGACGTACGCGATTCGCCCGCGCTGAACGTCGCGGGGATGATCCAGCTGCACGGCGCGGTCGTCACCGTGTACGACCCGAAGGCCGTGGAGAATTCGCGCCGGGTGTTCCCGACGCTGAACTACGCCACTTCGGTCGCCGAGGCGTGCGATCGCGCCGACGTGGTCCTGGTCCTGACCGAGTGGAACGAATTCACGGCGTTGACCCCCGCCGATCTGGATCCGGTGGTGCGGTCCCGTTCGATCATCGACGGTCGCAATTGCCTGGACCGCGCTACCTGGCGCGACGCCGGGTGGGTGTACGCCGGACTCGGTACCCCGTAGAGTGGCGATCCAAGCGGGGGCTGCCGGGCATAGATCCGAGTGTGCAGGCTCCGCATGTCGTGCAGTAGGGAACGAGATGGGCAGCTGATGAGTGCGGTATTGGGAGTATCGGTGGGGGCCGGCACAGTGCGCCTCGCACGCCCGCAGCACGGTGGTCCCCACGGCTTCGTCCCCCCGTATTCGTTCGAGCTGCACACCATTTCGATGCCGGAGCACCAGGCCGAGGAATCGGCCGCCGACGCGATCGCCGCGACGCTGGCCGCGGCTCCCGAGGTCGCGGCCACCACGGTGACCTTCCGCAGCGAACCGCAGGCCAGGGCCATCCGGGCCGCGATGGCGCGGCGTCAGCTCACCAACTATCAGCTGGTTCCCGAAGCGGTCGCCGCCGTGCATTTCGCGCACGCGACCACCGATATGCGCGAGGTCTCCGCGCTGGCGGTCTACGACCTGGGCAGTTCGGGGCTGACGGTGAGCGTGGTCAACGCCCGCACCAGCGACGTCTACCAGTGCGAGCGGATCAGCGACATCAGCGGCGACTACCTGGATTCGCTGATCCGGGAGCAGCAGATCGCCTCGGGCCGTATCGCGCATCCGGCCGACCCGGTGGGCTTGGCCGAGCTGGACGCGCTGTGCCGGGCGGCCAAGGAGCAGTTGTCGAGCACGAACGCGGTCGCGCTGCCCAGTGAGCAGGGCCTGGTGCTGCTCACCCAGGAGAACTTCGAAGCGCTGATGATGCTGGCGATCGAGTCGTCGGCGCGGATGACGCGCGATGTCATCATCCGCGCGCAGCATCCGGTGCAGGCGATCATGGTGATCGGCGGTGGCGCCCGGATCCCGTTGATCGCCCGGGTGCTGGAACGCACGATCGGCGTGCCGGTGATCGTGCCCGCCGAGCCGGAGACCGCGCTGGCCCGTGGTGCCGCGCTGCTCGCGCGGCCCGCGCAGGTCCAGCAGGCGCCTGCCGGTCCCCCGCCCGCCCCGATGACCGAGATCGACGACGCGACCCCGGCATGGCTGACCGCGCCCGCGCGCCGTCGCCGACCGCTGAGCTCGCTGACCAGCCGCAACGGCCACAACCGCCGGGAGCTGAACGCCGCGGTGCTGACGGTGAGTTCCCTGGTGGTGGTCGCCGCGATCGGCCTCGGGCTCGGGTACGGCCCCGAGGTGCTCGAACGCGGCAATTCCAGTGACGGCTCCCAGGCCGTGCCCGAGTCGAGCGCGCCGCGTCCGACCCTGGCGGGCCCGTCCTCGGCGCCCGCGACGACCACCGACGCCGTGCACGCGACGGTGGCCGCGCCGCCGGTGATCCAGCAGAACTCGCAACCGACCACCTCGGCGCCGCCGTCGCAGGGCCCCAATACCATCACCGTGGTGCCGGGCCTGCCACCGATCGTCGTCCCGACGTTGCCGCCGGTGGTGTTGCCCGGCTTCCCGCCGCCGGGGCAGTAGCGCTCAGTTCCTGGCGTGCCGGGCCCGCTGCGGCGGCGCGGCGACCGGCTTGGCGCCGAAGGGCCGGGCCAGCAGCACCGCGATGAGGGTGGTCAGCGGCACCGACAGGGCCAGCGCGATACCGCCGACCGCCGACCGCGCGATCTCGATGGCGACGGCGTCGCCGGTGAGCACGTCGGTGATGGACCGCCCGGCGATGCTGAACAGCAGCAGCAGCGGCAGCGCGCCACCGGCGTAGGCGAGCACCAGGGTGTAGACGGTGCTGGCGATGTGGTCGCGCCCGACCCGCATGGCCGCGGTGAAGATCTCCCCGCGAGACGCGTCTTCGTCGAGCGCGGCGAGCTCGAACGCCGCCGAGGCCTGGGTGATGGTGACGTCGTTGAGCACACCGAGCGAGCCGATGATGAAGCCGGCCAGCAGCAGCCCGGTGATGCTGACGTGCTGGATATAGGTGGCCACGTTGGTGTTCTGTTCTTCGGACAGGCCGGTGAGGTTGGTGATCTCGAGCGCCACCCAGGACAGCAACGCCGCGACGAGCATCGAGGCGAGCGTGCCGAGCAGCGCGGAACTGGTCCGCAGATTCACCCCGTGCGCGAGGTAGAGCACCACGTAGAGGATCAGCGCGCCCGAGACCAGCGCGACCGGAATCGCGGGCTTGCCGTCGAGCAGCGCGGGCAGCAGGAACATGACGACGACGGCGAACGCGAATACCAGGCCGAGCAGTGCCCGGAACCCCCGCCACCGCGCGACCACACAGATGACGATGACGAACGCGAGCACGATCACCAGCAGCGGCAGCCCGCGCGAGTAGTCCTCGAACGCGTACATGGTCGTGCCGCTGGGGTCGGCCGCGCGCACGATCCGGATCTCGTCGCCGGCGCGCAGGTCGGGTTGCCCGGGGCCCGGCGCGATTTCGAACAGCGTCTTCTTGCCCTCGTCGGGCCCGGAGCGGATGTCGATCACGCTGCGCTGACAGGTGTAGGAGGCGGCACGCGGCTCGATCGGCTGCCCCGTGAACACCTTCCCGTTCGACGGGCTACCGCACGGCCCGATGTCCTGTAGCACGACGGTCCCGGCCTCGGTGTGCACCGCGCCACCCGACACGGTCTGCATCGGCAACGGAATCTCGACATGCTGCGCGCTCGGCCACAAGATCGCGGTCGCAACCAGCACGATCACCCCGATCACCCCGAGCAGCCCCACCACGACCTTCGCCGCGGTAGCCCCGATGGCGATGGGCCCCGAATGATCGTGGTGATGGTGATGATGATGATCGCTCACCGGCAAAGCTTAAAGGATGTCGTTTTCAAGAACGACTCGCAGACAAAAGCCTCCCCGCGCCTTGGTCTGGCCAAAGTTCGCGGGGAGGCGGGCTGTTTGTGGGGGCGGCGGAGAGCAGGGGGATGTCTCCGCCGCCCGCAGGCAGGCGCCCAGGGGGGTAGGCGCGCTTACCTGAGGCTCTCGGTTGTCCAGGGGGGGTAGACAACCGGGCCGGGCGCCGAAGCGCCGAGGACTACTGTACACAAAAGTTGGACTTTTGCACTAGTAGCTCTTCAAAAACTGCAAGATTCCGAACCCGGAGTCTGTTTTGGTCAATCTATACGGATGACCAGGTTGCCCAGGCCCCGCGAACTCACTGGTCACAGCCTCGCGGGGTGAGGACTCACTGACGGTAACTGGCGAGGAAATTGCCGAACCGCTCGATCGCCACCGCCAGATCCCGCGCCCACGGCAGGGTCACGATCCGCAGGTGATCGGTGTCGGGCCAATTGAACCCGGTGCCCTGCACCATCAGGATCTTCTCCTGCAACAACAGATCGAGCACGAGCTTCCCGTCGTCGTGGATCTCGTGCACGTTCGGATCCAGACGCGGGAACGCGTACAGCGCGCCGCGCGGCTTCACACACGACACACCGGGGATCATGTTGAGCCGCTCCCAGGCCACGTCGCGCTGCTCGAGCAGCCGCCCACCGGGCAGGATCAGGTCCTCGATGCTCTGGTGGCCGCCGAGCGCCACCTGGATCGCGTGCTGGGCGGGCACGTTCGGGCACAGTCGGGACGAAGCGAGCAGGTCGATGCCCTCGAGGAAGCCGGCCGCGTGCTCCTTGGGCCCGGTGATGGCCAGCCAGCCGGACCGATACCCGGCCACCCGGTACGCCTTGGACAGGCCGTTGAACGTCAGGCACAGCAGATCGGGCGCGAGCGAGGCCAGCGAGATGTGCTTGGCGTCGTCGTAGAGGATCTTGTCGTAGATCTCGTCGGCCAGCAGCAGCAGGCGATGCTTGCGCGCCAGGTCGACGATCTGCTGCAGCACCTCCGCCGAGTACACCGCCCCCGTCGGGTTGTTCGGGTTGATCACCAGCAGGGCCTTGGTCTTGTCGGTGATCTTCGATTCGATATCGGCGATATCGGGCTGCCAGCCGTTGGCCTCGTCGCACAGGTAGTGCACCGGGGTACCACCGGCCAGGCTGGTCATGGCCGTCCACAGCGGGTAGTCGGGCGCCGGGATCAGCACCTCGTCGCCGTTGTCGAGCAGCGCCTGCATGGTGACGGTGATCAGCTCGGAGACGCCGTTGCCCAGGTAGACGTCGTCGACGTCGAGCTCGGGGAAACCGGGCACCAGCTCGTAGCGGGTGACGATCGCGCGCCGGGCCGACAGGATGCCCTTGGACTCGGAATACCCCTGCGCGTACGGCAGCGCCGCGATCATGTCGCGCATGATCACATCGGGCGCTTCGAACCCGAACGGGGCCGGATTGCCGATGTTCAGCTTGAGGATGCGGTGGCCCTCGGCCTCCAAACGCGCCGCGTGTGCGTGTACCGGCCCACGGATCTCGTAGACCACGTCCTGCAGTTTCTTCGACTGCTCGAGAACGCGCGGCGGCACATGCGGCGATTGAGGACTCACCCGACCAATGGTGCCATCCGCCCTCATCTGCCTGGTGGCAGGCCCGCGGCGGCGGTGGCGCCGCAGAATTCCTCGATCCGCTCGTCGAGCTGGCGGGCCTCGAAGGCGTCGCGATAGGCGGGCGCGGCGATCCGCCGCCGCACCCCGGTCAACCGCTCGCCGAGCTGGGCGATGCGGCGATCCTCGGGCAACCCCAGCACCGGGCGCAGGGCGTCGGCGGCGCCGTCGATACTGCCGTTGATGAGGTGGGCCGCGGCGTTGTCGACCCGCGCCAGCGATTCGGCGCCGTAGGAGCGCTGCAGGGCGGGTCCGCTGGAGTACAGGGTGATGGCCCGTTCGGTGGCGGCCAGCGCCTGTTCGGCCCGACCGAGCTGGATGCAGGTGGCGCCCGCGTAGTACGCGGCCTTCGGCGCGCCGAAGCCGAACACGCCGCCGATCTCGTCGTGCAGCTCGTCGCGCCGGTCGCTCACCACCGCCTCGGCGGCGCGCAGGCAGCGGTCGGTCTCGGTGTCGCTGCCCAGCCGCGCCCACACCCTGGCCTCGATGTTGAGCAGCCGGACCCGAGCCAGGCCCTGCCCGGCGAATTCTTGTCCGCTGCGCGCCAATTGGACCGCGTTGCGCGGCCGATCCGACCAGTTCTCGATCAGCGCGTGCATGCCGCGGGTCCACGCGCGTAAGCCGTTGTGGCCGCTGAGTTCGGCGTATGCCCAAGCGGCCCTGATCTGTTCGCCCGCGGCGTCGAGGTACCCCAGGTCGGTGCTGGCGTTGGCCATCAGCCCCGACAGGGTGCCGGCGAGCAGGTAGAGATGACTGGTGTCGCCGGGCTTCTGCTGCCCGTCGAGTAGTCGGTACACCCGCCGCCGCACCCGCAGCATCTCGACCATCATGGGCGCAGGCGCGGCGTGCACGTATTCGTTGGCGATGCGCCGGACGTCGGCGTCGAGCTGGGCCAGCGTCGTCGCGCCGACATTCGTGCTCTCCGCGGCAGCCGCGTGCTCGCTCGCCTCGTGCGCAGCCGCCATGATCAACTCCCTCTCCGACATCACCTCGGGCACAGCGCCTTTGATCGCACCGGCGTCGACGAAAGCGAGCAGGTCGGCGTCGGCGCCGGTGGGCGCCAAAAGAGTAGAGAAACGTGCGCGGACCACGTCGTCGGACCTGGCCAGCGACGTGTCGAGCGCGGCTTGGTTCACCGGCCGTGGGCGCACGCGTGCGCCACCGGCCTCCCACTTCGAGACCAGTCGTTCATGCACGCCGAGATGAGCCGCGAACTCCCGGATGCTCATTCGTTTGGCATCGCGAAGAGCTCTGGCCTCTCTGCCTGTCCACTCCCCGACCACGGCGTCACCTCATCCGATGGACTACTGCTCCCAGAGTACGAGTGCGACAGTGAGACACGCCACATCTTCACGGAATCGGTTGCCTGAGGCAGTGAAAGGGCGGTGCGGGGCAGTGGTCGCGCGCACGCGCAGGGACCATCCTGGAAGGGTGGAAGCCAGAACTGTCGACGACTGGGTGTCTTGCTACCAGCGCGAATTCGGGCTACCCGTTCGCGAGCGTGGTGGCTTCGTGATGCTGCCGATCACCGATCGGCTCTGCGTGGTGCACCTGCCGACCACGCGCGCCGAGTCGGTGCTCGAGACCTTACGGGAGCAACGCCGGGCCGGTCCGGTGCTGGCCCGGCAGATCCGCTGGAGCCTGCTCACCGAACCCGATGCCCGGCCGCCCGCCGAGGTGGTCACCGAGCTGGCCGGCCTCGACATCGATATCCCCGGCATCGGCAGCGCGGTCATGCTGCCGACCAGCCTGGGCCGGTGGAGCCGCGAGGGCTGTCACTGGGTGCGTCCGCCCAGCCGCGACGACGTGCTGCCGCCGCTGTCGCTGGTGCTGCACCTCGCCCTGTCGGTGACCCCTCAGCGGGTCTCGACGGCGTTGAGCGAGGCGGGCGGCAACGGGAAGTTGAGATACGACCGCGACGGCGTCGGCCCACGCTGCCCCTGATACTTCGAGCCGGCCGCGGCGCTGCCGTACGGGTGCTCGGCCGGGCTGCTCAGCCGGATCAGGCACAGCTGCCCGATCTTCATGCCCGGCCACAGCGTGATCGGCAGGTTCGCCACGTTCGACAGCTCCAGGGTGATGTGCCCGCTGAACCCCGGGTCGATGAACCCCGCCGTCGAGTGGGTGAGCAGCCCGAGCCTGCCCAGGCTCGACTTGCCTTCCAGGCGTCCGGCCAGGTCGTCGGGCAGCGAGCACACCTCGAGCGTGGACCCGAGCACGAACTCGCCCGGATGCAGCACGAACGGCTCGCCCGGCTTGGGCTCGACCAGGCTGGTCAGCTCGTCCTGCTGCATGGCCGGGTCGATGTGGGTGTAGCGACTGTTGTCGAACACCCGGAACAACCCGTCCAGGCGCACGTCGATGCTCGACGGCTGCACCATCGAATCCAGCATCGGTTCGACACCGAGACGCCCAGCGGCGATCTCGGCCCGGATGTCACGATCGGAGAGCAGCACGCGCCCAGTCTAAGCAGCCTGATGCCGCAGGTAGACCGCCCCCACCCTCTTGGGCAGGACCAACGGGAGCCGGTGGCCCCGGCGAATCGCCGACGTCGCCGAGGCCACCGGCCGGTATCCGCCGGAAAGCTACGGCGTCGGCTGGACGATGCCGCCCGGCCCGCTCGGCGGTGCCTGTGTCGTCGGGTTGACGAGGTCACCCGGTCCCATCGGCGGCGGCGTGGTGGTCGGGTTGACGATGTCGCCGGGCCCGGTCAGCGGCGCCGGACTTGTGGTCTCGACCGGCGGCGGGGCGGTCTCGCCGCCCCCGTCCGGCCCGGCGCCGTGATTCGGATTGGTGCAGATCGTGCCCTCACACGGCACCCAGGTCCCGTCCCCGTTCGGGTTGGGCATCATGCCCGGCGGCGTCGTGGCCGGGTGCTGATGTCCCGGGTCACCGTGGCCGGGGTCGTGCTCGGCCGACCCGGTGGTCGTCGTCGCCTTCGCGCTGGTGGTCGTGGCCTTGCTGGTGGTGGTCCCGGTCTCGGACCCGGAGTCGTCGGAGCAGCCCGCCCCGAGCACGGCCAGCGCCGCGATCACCGATACGAACAGAACCCGCTTCATTCAGTCAGCCTTTCGTCGTCCCGGCCCACCCGACCCGGCGACACCGAGCCGAAACCTCGAACCGGAGAACCTGTTACGCCGCACCCCGCGGCAAGACCGACCCCGCACGCAACGCTGACCCACTGTGCGGACCCGTCGACGCACTGTAGAACGCGACCCCACCCACCCGACCCGTATTCACCCCACCACCCGTCAACACCGGTCGACACCCACCCACCCGAACCGGCCCGAACAAAGAGTTGACCGGCACACGAGCCGGTCTGATAGAGTCGCGAACGCGCTCGATGAACGCACGCCGATGTAGTTCAATGGTAGAACTTCTGCTTCCCAAGCAGACAGCGCGGGTTCGATTCCCGTCATCGGCTCTTGTGGCGAAGGCCCCGGATCATCTGATCCGGGGCCTTCGCCGTCGTCGGTGTGGTCAGCCCGTGTGCAGGGTGCGGAACTTGCTGCCGTGGAAGACCAGTGGGTCGAGGTCTTCGCGGGCGGCGACGCGGTTGACGCGCAGGAGGACGACGAGGTGGTCGCCCGCGGGGACGTGGGTTTCCGGGACGCCTTCGATCCACGCGGTGGCGCCGTCGATGAAGACCGCTTCGCCGGTGCCTCGGTGCAGGGCGGTCTCGCGGAAGCGGTCGCCGTTGCGGGCGCCGAGGGCCTTGGCCGCCGCCTGCTGGTCGGTGCCGAGCAGGCTGAGGCCGAGGTGGCCGGCAGCGGCCAGTTTCGGCCAGGTCGAGGAGGAGTTCTGCACGCAGAACGAGACCAGCGGCGGGTCGAGGGAGACCGGCACGAAGGTGCTCACCGCCAGACCGTGCGGGGTGCCGTCGATCTCCGCGCACACCGCGACGACCCCGCTGGGGAAGTTGGCGAAGGCGCGGCGCAAGCCGTTGCCGTCGGCGGGAAAGTCCAAGAGCTCACGCATGATTCGTTGCCTCCACCGGCTGTTCGATCAGTGCCGCGACGACAGGCGCCCAGCGCTGGGCGTAGGCCTCGATGACGCCGTCCTCGGCGAAGCTACGATCGGCGAGATACAGCCCCGGCAGCGCCGCGGTCCCGCCGATTTCCACCAGGACCGGCTTGAGCAGCAGATCCGGGGCGAGCGCGTGGGCGGGCCCCGCGCCGAGCATCACCGGCACGGTGATCACCCCGGCCAGCCCGGTGCCGCCGTCGAACTGCTCGAGGAACAGTTTCAGCAGCCCGGTGTAGGTGGCCTTGAAGGTCGGACTGGCGAAGACGACCAGCTCCGAGGCGGCCACGGCGCGCGCGGCCGCGGCGACCTCGGGATCACCCCAGCCGAGCAGGCCGGGCCCGAGGGTCACGAGATCGATCACGTCCGGCTCGACGCCGGGGCGCAACGCCTCGGCGACCCGGACGGCCGCGGCCGAGGTGCGAGACGCCGGTTTCGGATTGCCGACGACGACGGTCACTGTCACTGAATTTTCCTCACTCTGCCATTCGTCCGGGCTCAGATGACGCCGTGCAGCGGCGGCGGCCGGTCCTGCAGCACCGCCCTGCCGATGTGCTGGTATTTCCAGCGCACCGGGTCGTGCAGGGTGTGGGTGCGCGCGTTGCGCCAGAAGCGATCGAGCCGATGCCCGGCCGCGGCGCTGCGTGTCCCGCCCACTTCGAATATCGCCGCCGACACCTCGTTCGCAGCGCGGTCGGCGAGGATCTTGGCGGTCGCGACCGCGATCGATGCCCGCGCGGCGTCGTCCTGGTGCTCGCCGCGGATCGCCCCGTCGACCGCCGCACCGGCGACGACCAGCGCGGATTCCGCCGCCGCCACCGACACGGCCAGCTCGCCGAAGCGCTGCACCACCAGCGGATCGTCGACCGCGCGGGTGACCTCGGCTTCGAACCACGGCCTGCTCCGCGTGCGCACGAACTCGGCGGCGGCTTCCAGCGCGCCCCGCGCGATGCCCGCGTCGATCGCGGCATGCAGCAGCTGGGCGAAGGCGCCGTAGCCGGTCGGCGCGTGCACCGCGGCGGCGCGGGCCACCAGCTGGTCGGCGGCCACGGTCACCGCGTCGAACTCGACGGTCCCACTGCCGGTCGTGCGCTGCCCCAGCGCGTCCCAGTCGTCGACGATGCGCACACCGGGCTCCAGTGCGGCGACGAAGGCCACGTACTCCCCGGCCGCCAGCCCCGAAACGCCGTGCGGATCATCGAGTCTGGCCAGCACGGCGAGCACATCGGCGAACAGCGACCCGGTGCAATAATACTTGGTGCCCTCGACCACGAACCGCCCGTCGACGGGACGCACCGTCGTGGCGATGTCGGCGACGGTGGCCCCGCCCCGTTCGGACTGCGCGTTCGCGATGCGCGCGCCGGCGAGCACCCGCCCGAAGTATTCGCGCTGCTGCGCGGGAGTTCCGGCCAGCCGCAACAGGTTCAGATACACGAAGTGGCTGTGCGGCACCTGCGCGATATTCGGATCGGCGGTCGCCAGGATCCGGAAGACCTCGGCGACCACGCTCGGCGGCAGGTCGGCGCCGCCGAAGGCCGCCGGCACCGTGATCGCCAGCAGTCCGCTGGCCGAGAGCTGGTCCAGTTCCTCGTGCGGCAGCCTGCGCGTGTGATCACGCTCGGCCGCGCCCTGCGCGAAGTCGGCGGCGAGTTCGGTGGCGATCGCCAATGCCTGTGCGGCGGTGGTGATCCGCGCGGCGGTCACCACCGTCATCAACGTCCCGCCGCGACCGGGGTCGCGGCGGCCTCCAGCTCACGCACCAGCGGCAGGACCTTGGCGCCGAAGTACTCGATCTCCTCCTGGAAGTGCAGGAACCCGGCCAGGATGAGGTCGACGCCGAGCGCCCGGTAGGCCACGATCCGCTCCGCGATCTGCTCGGGTGTGCCGATCAGCCCGGTGCGGAACCCGTCGTTGTACTGGACCAGATCCTCGAAGGTGGAGTCGGCCCACATGCCCTTGCGGTCGGCGGTCGACGCGCCCGCCTGTTGCACGGCGTCGCGGAACCCTTGCACCGCGGGCTTGTTCGCCTTCTCGACGATCTCGCGCAGGGTGTCGCGGGCTTCCTTCTCGGTGTCGCGGGCGATGATGAAGCCGTTGAGCCCGAACTTCACCTCGCGGTCGTTGTCCCTGGCGACCGCGCGCAGATCGTCCAATTGCTCGGTGACGCCGTCGAAGTCCTTGCCGTTGGAGAAGTACCAGTCGGCGTAGCGGCCGCCGTTGCGGCGCGCCGCGGTGGAGTTGCCGCCCTGGAACAGTTCGGGATTCGGCCGTTCGGGAGTGTTGAGCGGCTTGGGTTTGAGGGTGAAATCGCGGATGCGGTAGAAGTCGCCACCGTAGTTCACCGCGTCCTCGGTCCAGATCTTGCGGATCACCTCGAGGAATTCGGCGCTGCGCCGGTATCTTTCGTCGTGCTCGAGCCACGGCTCGCCCAGCGCCTGGAACTCACCGGCGAACCAGCCGGAGACGACGTTGATCGCGAACCGCCCACCGGAGAGATGGTCGGCCGTCGCGCCGAACTTGGCCAGCACGGCCGGATGCCACAGTCCGGGATGGACCGCGGCGATCACCTTCAGCCGCTCGGTCGCCCCGAGCAGCGCGAGGCTGAACGAGGTCGACTCATGCTGGTACTCCGCGCCATAGGAGGCGGTGTAGCGGACCTGCGAGAGCGCGTACTCGAACCCGTTGCGCTCCGCCGTCCGGGCGAGCTTCTTGTTGTATTCGAAGTCCCAACCGGTGCGCTGCTCGATATCGCTGGTCACCAGCCCCCCGCTGACGTTGGGGACCCAGTAGGCGAACGAGACCTGGTCGGCGATTCTCTCCGTTGTCATAGCGGCTCCTGTCGTCGGCGTTTCCAGTGCAACACCGGCGTGGGGGCCCGACGAGGGTTTGAATCGCCGCGATCGATACGGCCCGCGGCTCAGCGGCCCAGGTGCACGCAGCTCTCCGCGATCTTCGACTGCGCGGCGCCCACCTTGGCCGCGTCGTCCTTGCCGAGCAGCTTGGCCGGATCACCGGACTGCGCGTTGGACACCATCACCCGCAGCCCGTCCTGCGACATCCCCGAATCGAGGAAGACCTGTGCCGCGCAGTCGGCCAGCTCCGGGTTGGTCAACCCCTTGTCCTGCAGCGACTTCGACAGCTCCGCCTGGGTGACCGCGGGCGCCTCGTCGCCGCCTCCGCAAGCAGATAGCACCGGCACGGCGATCAGCGCCGCGGCGAGCAAACAGATCCGCACTCTCGAGTCCTCTCGATCGCTGCGCATCGGCCGATGCGCAGCCGTGGAGGATCATGCCGCACCGCCGCCGCGAGGGCCACACCGTCCCACCCACCCGGAACTGACTCACGAGTAAGGTGGGTCCATGGGAGACCACCTCACCGCGCGCTTCGAGAGCGACCGCGCATATATCACCTTGAACCGACCGGGCAAACACAACGGACTGACCCTGGAAATGCTCCGTGATCTCGTCGCCGCGGCGCGAAAAGTGGCCGAGCACAAAGAAACCCGGGTCGTCATTGTCAGCGGCAACGGACCGAGTTTCAGTAGCGGACTCGATATCGCGGCGGCCACCCGCGATCCATTGGCTATCGTTCGGGAATTTCTCCCGCGACCGTGGCGCGGCACGAATACTTTTCAGGAAGCCTGTTGGGCCTGGCGCCGTCTCGACGTGCCGGTGATCGCTGCGGTGCACGGCCGCTGCTACGGCGGCGGCCTGCAACTCGCACTGGCCGCCGACTTCCGCATCGCGGCGCCGACGGCGGAGTTCTCGGTGATGGAAGCCGTCCATGGCCTGATTCCGGACATGTCGGGCGCGGCGACATTGTCGCAGCTCATCGGCATAGACCAGGCCATGCTGCTGACCATGACCGCCGACCCGATCGACGCCGCCCAGGCCGCCCGGATCGGCCTCGTCACCGAGGTCGCCGAGGACCCGCAGGCCGCGGCCGCCGCCCTCGCCGACCGGATCACCGGCCGCGATCCGCGCGCGGTCGCCGCCGCCAAGCGCCTCTTCGACCGGTCCTGGCACCGAAATCCGCGCGCCACGTTCGCCGCCGAACGCGCGGCCCAGGTGCCATTGCTCCTGCGTAAGGCCCTGAATCGTAGTTAGCGACAGGCAACTGAGAATTTGTTCATGCCAACCCACGAGTCGATGTACCACACGCCACTCCGATCGACTGTTAGCATCGCTGCGATTCGCCCAACAGTCGAAATGTGGTCCGCGACACAGGTGAACCTGAAGCGGTCTCGATTTTCGGCGTGACCCGGAGGCTCCGACGACCGTGAAGAAGACCGGTTCCATCCTGCTTGCCGCGTTCGCCGGAGCGACGGCCATGCTGGTGAGCGGAGCGACGCCCGCCGTGGCGAATCCCAACGCCATCAACCCCATCCCGGTGCTCAACGGAACCAACGGCCTGCCCGCCCTGCACGGGCGCACGCAGGCCGTCTTCCAGGTCACCGGCATGGCGAGCCCGAACAACACGCAGAACTACAACGTCCTCGGCACCGACCTCGGCATCATGTGGGACAACGGCCGCGGCGAGATGCTGACCGCCTTCGGCGACACCGCGGGCATCGGCTTCCCGAACCTGCTGGCGGGCAGCACCTGGGCGTGGCGCTCGAACATCCTGGTCCGCAGCCATACCAAGGACCCCTCCGGCGGCGTCTTCTTCGACAGCGTCGTGCGCGATGTCGTCGGCCAGGCGCGCGACCTCATCCCCAGCCCGAAGATCCCGTTCCTGGAGATCAGCCGCATCCCGACGGCGGGCATCTCGGCCAACGGCGTGCAGTACCTGTCGATGATGTCGGTGAAGACCTGGGACGCCCCCGGCGAGTGGACCACCAGCTTCTCCGGCCTGGCCGCCTCCGCCGACAACGGCGAGACCTGGGCCGATCTCGGCCACACCCGGCGCCCCGACGAGGGCGGCAACGCCAACTTCCAGATGAACGCTTTCCTCAAGGACGGCGGTTTCGTCTACGAGTACGGCACCCGTTCGGGCCGCAACAACGACGCGTTCGTCGCGCGCGTGCCGGAAGCCCAGATCGAGAACCTCGGCGCCTACGAGTACTGGGACGGCAGCGGGTGGAAGCTCAACGACGTGAACGCGGCGGCCCCGATCATGGGCGGCGTCGGCGAGCTGTCGGTGATGTACAACGAGTACCTCGGCCAGTTCGTCTCGCTGACCACCGACCCGTTCAACTCCGTGGTCATGCGCCGCGCGTCCTCCCCCGAGGGCCCGTGGAGCGCGCCGGAGGTGCTGATCGACGCCCGCGAGCTCCCCACCGCCTACGCGCCGTCGATCTTCCCGTACCAGACCGGCCGCGACCTCTACTTCATGACCACCATCCACACCCAGTACAACGTCGTGTTGATGCGTACCCGGCTCTGAGACCTGGAGAGCCTGAAGACCTGGCACCATAGGTCTGGCAAGCACATGGGTAACTCACCGGGGACGGGCTGACATGACCACCGATCAACCGCCGGCCGCATCGACAGCCGGTGACGCACCTGGATCCGGCCAGACGTCGCGGGGAGGCGGATCGGCGGCGGAATGGGACGCTCGGTATGCCCAGAGTGAATTGATCTGGGGCGCACCGCCGAACAGCACGGTGGTCGAGTACGTCTACGGCCTCGATCGCCGGATCCAGCTGCGACCCGACGAACCGGGCGGCACCGCGCCCGCGCTGCCCCGCGCGCTCGACCTGGCCTGCGGCGAGGGCCGCCACGCCCTGTGGCTGGCCACGCACGGCTGGCAGATCGACGCCGTCGACTTCTCCCAGGTGGGCATCGACAAGGGCCGCACGGTCGCGGCGCGACTGTCGCGCTCGGTGCGCTCGCGGGTGAACTGGCAGTGCGCCGACATCACCGACCTGGCCGGGGCGGGGATCACCGGACCGTACGAGCTGATCCTGATGGTCTTCGTGCACCTGCCCGCCGAGCAGCGCGGCGCCCTGCTGCGTGAACTGGCAGGCATGCTCTCCCCCGGCGGCGTGCTGCTCGTGCTCGGGCACGACACCAGGAACCTGACCGACGGCTACGGCGGCCCGCAGAACCCGGCCATCCTGTTCACTCCCGACGACATCCGCGCCGAACTGGGCGCGGCGGGCGAGCACATCACCATCCGCATCGCCGACGCGGTGCTGCGGCCCACCGAGGGTCCCGACGCGATCGACGCGCTGGTCCTGGCCGAACGGGACCTGCCGGAATCAGGCGAACCGGCCGCGTAGCTGCTCGGCGAAACTCCGCGCCGAGCTCAGGTCGTCGGCGCTGGGGCGGCCCTTGTTCAGCCCGCCGACCAGTGCGAGCGGCCCCATCGTGTCGAGCCCGCGGCAGGCGAACCCGCCCACCACCTCGAAGCCCTTGTCGGTGAGCTGGTCGCCGAGATTGCGCAGGTAGGGGCGGAAACGCGGCTCGGGCAGCCCGCTGGTGGCGAAGACGAACGCCTCGCGACCCGCTCCGGCGGGCAGCGCGTCGACGAACTCGCGCAGCCGGGCGTCCAGCGCCATCCAGTACACCCCCGACCCGAAGCCGACGAGGTCGTGGTCGGCGAGGTCGGCCGCGGTGATCTCCGACGGGTCGACCACCCGCGCGTCGAGCACCGAGCCGATGGTGTCGGCGACCTTCCTGGTATTGCCGTGCGACTTGGACGTGCACACGATGAGCGCCTTCATGACTGCCCCCTGCCTCGATCGAAGCGTGCTTGCGCGAAGCAGCCTAGCGCCAGCGGGCGAACCAGGGTTCGACTGTCGCGGCGATCACGTCGAATCCGGTGCGGAACGAATGTGCCTGCTTGGGGATCACTTTCACCTCGGCGGCATCGGCGGGATCGGGCACCCCGAACGGGTCGCTGCCGCCGTTGATCACCACGACCTCGATGTCACCGGGAGCGAGCAGCTCCGCACGCCTGCTCTTGTCCGGCTTCCCCGGCGGATGCAACGGGAACGACAGCGCGATCACCCCGCGCGCGCCGACGGCGACGGCGGTGCGACACGCCACCCGCGCTCCGTTGCTGCGACCCCCCTGGACAACCGGCACCCCGGCAAACCGGGCCCGCAGCGCGGCGACGATCTCGCGCCAGGCCTCGTCCTGCTTGTCCGCCGACCCCGGCGCCCGGCGCCCGGCCACCCGGTACGGCTGCACCACCCTGGCCACCGCACCGCCCGACTCGATCGCCGAATCACGCACTGCCAGAATGTCTTTCGCGTCGACACCGCCGCCGGCGCCGTGCGTGATCACCAGCAGGAAGGCCGGGTCGGCAACCTCGTCGAGCTCGATCTCGGCGGGCCCGGAACTCGTCTCGATGCGCACACCTCACGGTAGCCCCGCCGCCGCGGCGAGCAACGTTTCGGCGCCCGTGCGTGTTTTTCACGTCACATTGCTCCCCAGCCCTTTGCCGAGACGATTACTCACCGGTAATATGGTCCATAAGTTACCCGCGAGTAGCATGCGGAAAACCGGTAAGGCTACCCCGGTGGACGTCACAGGGCGGGAACGGCAGACAACCGACCGCACCAGAACTCAACGGAGAGTGAGTACTCACATGGGCCACTACAAGGCAAACGTTCGCGACCTCGAGTTCAACCTCTTCGAGGTCCTCGGCATCGACAAGCTGCTCGATGCGGGCACCTTCGGTGACCTGGACACCGACACCGTCAAGGAAATGCTCTCCGAGGTCCGTCGTCTGGCCGAGGGTCCGCTGGCCGAGTCGTTCGCCGACGCCGACCGCAACCCGCCCACCTTCGACCCGAACACCCACTCGGTCACCCTGCCCGAGTCCTTCAAGAAGTCCTACAAGGCGCTCGAAGAGGGCGAGTGGGCCAAGGTCGGCGTCGTCGAGGAGCTCGGCGGCCTGAACGCCCCGTCCGCCATCACCTGGGCCCTGTCGGAGATGGTGCTCGGCGCCAACCCGCCCATCCAGATGTACGCCGCCGGCGCGGGCTTCGCCCAGGTCTTCTTCAACAACGGCACCGACGAGCAGAAGCAGTGGGCCGCCAAGATCGCCGACCGCAACTGGGGCGCCACCATGGTGCTGACCGAGCCGGACGCCGGCTCCGACGTCGGCGCGGGCCGCACCAAGGCGATCAAGCAGGAAGACGGCTCGTGGCACATCGAGGGCGTCAAGCGCTTCATCACCTCGGGTGACTCCGACGACCTGTTCGAGAACATCATGCACCTGGTGCTGGCTCGCCCCGAGGGCGCCGGACCGGGCACCAAGGGCCTGTCGCTGTTCTACGTCCCGAAGATCCACTTCGACTTCGAGACCGAGACCTACGGTGACCGCAACGGTGTGTTCGTCACCAACGTCGAGCACAAGATGGGCATCAAGGCCTCGGCCACCTGTGAGGTCACCTTCGGCGGCCACGGCATTCCCGCCAAGGGCTGGCTGGTCGGCGAGATCCACAACGGCATCGCGCAGATGTTCGACGTCATCGAGAACGCTCGCATGATGGTCGGCACCAAGGCCATCGCGACCTTGTCGACCGGTTACCTGAACGCCCTCGAGTACGCCAAGACCCGCGTCCAGGGTGCCGACCTGACCCAGATGACCGACAAGGCCGCGCCCCGCGTGACCATCACCCACCACCCGGACGTGCGTCGTTCGCTGGCCATGCAGAAGGCCTACGCCGAGGGCCTGCGCGCGATCTACCTCTACACCGCCGCCCACCAGACCGAAGAGATCGCCGCCGCGGTCTCGGGTGCGGACAAGGACGTCGCGTTCCGCGTGAACGACCTGCTGCTGCCGATCGTCAAGGGTGTCGGCTCCGAG
>NZ_JBCGFB010000112.1:0-20110 GCF_038752175.1 Nocardia sp. No.11
CGAGGGCGCGGCCCGGCTGGCGCTGGCCGCGGGAGAGCGGCCCGCCGTGCTGCCGCTGTCGCCCGCGCAGCAGCGCATGTGGTTCCTCAACCGGTTCGATCCCGAGTCGGCCGGATACAACGTGCCGATCGCGGTGCGGCTCAGCGGAGCCCTCGATGTGGACGCGCTCGCCGCGGCCGTCGGCGATCTCGTCGAGCGCCACGAAGTGCTGCGCACCTACTACCCCGAGACCGCCGACGGCCCGGTGCAGGAGATCCTGTCCGCCGCCGAGGCCGGTGTCGCCCTGCGGGTCCGTGAGATCGCGGCCGATCAGGTCGTCGCTGCGGTCACCGCACTGGCTGCCACCACCTTCGACGTGACGGCGGGGGTGCCCTGGCAGGTCGTGCTGTACCGGCTCACCGCCGGACAGTCCACCGACGGTGACCCTGCGGGCGTCTCGGCTGCCGCGTCCTCGCAGGAGGCGGTGCTGGCCCTGGTCGTGCACCACATCAGCGCGGACGGCTCGTCCGTCCCGCCGCTGGTGCGCGATCTGATGACCGCCTACCTGGCGCGCCGCGACGGCGCCGCCCCCCGGTGGACGCCGCTGCCGGTGCAGTACGCCGATTACGCGCTGTGGCAGCGCGCGGTCCTCGGCGACGAAGCCGACCCCACCTCGGTGGCCGCCCGCCAGCTCGACTTCTGGCGCGGCGAACTCGCCGATCTCCCCGACGAACTCGCCCTTCCGCTGGACCGGCCGCGCCCGGCCGTGCGCACCCTCGCCGGCGGCACGGTGCCGGTGACGCTGGACGCCGCCACCCACGCCCGGCTGACCGAGCTGGCCAGGGACGCGGGCGCGACCCTGTTCATGGTCGTGCACACCGCGTTCGCGGCCCTGCTCGGTCGGCTCAGCGGCAGTGCCGACATCACCGTCGGCACACCTGTGGCCGGGCGCGGTGAGGCCGCGCTGGAAGACCTGATCGGCATGTTCGTCAACACCCTGGTCTTCCGCACCCGCCTGGTGCCGGGGGAGACCTTCGGTCAGCTGCTGGCCCGCCAGCGCGCCACCGACCTCGCCGTGTACGCCAACGCCGACGTGCCGTTCGAGCGGCTCGTCGAGGTGCTCGACCCGGCCCGCTCCACCGCCAGGCACCCGCTGTTCCAGGTGGGCTTGTCGTTCCAGAACTTCGAGCGCGCCGAACTGGCCCTGCCCGGAATCACGGTGTCCGCGCTGGACACCGACAGCGCGCTGTCCCAATTCGACCTGCACCTGATCGTCAGCGACGACTACGCCGCCGACGGCGCCGCCGCCGGTGTCACGGGCGTGCTCACCTACGCCGACGACGTCATCGACCCCGAGACCGCCGCGGCGATCGCGGCCCGGCTGCAACGGCTGCTCACCGCCGTCGCCGCGGCGCCGCACACACCGCTGGACGGTATCGATGTGCTCGAGCCCGCCGAGCGGACCCGCATCCTCACCGAGTGGAACGCCACCGCGCACGAGATCGACCGCACCGCGACCCTGCTCACCCCGTTCCGCGACCGCGCACGCGAGACGCCCGGAGCGACCGCGCTCGTGTCCGAGGACACCGAACTGACCTACGCCGAGCTCGACGCCCGGGTCAATCGCCTCGCCCGCCACCTCGTCGCCGAGGGCATCGGCCCCGATGTGCTGGTGGCCCTGGCCATGCGGCGCTCGATCGATCTCGTCGTCGCCATGTACGCGGTGCTCACCGCCGGCGGCGCGTACGTCCCCGTCGACCCGGATCACCCGGCCGAGCGCATCGCCCAGGTGCTCGACACCGCCCGCCCGCACCTGGTGCTCACCACCGCGCGCGACTACTTCGACCGGCAGTCGTCGACGGGCACCGGCATCGCCGCCATGGCCTCGCCCGCGCCCCGGATCGTCGTCGTCGACACCGTCGACACCTCCGTCCACGCGGCGGACCCGGTCGCCGAGTCCGAACTCCGGGCGCCCCTGCGGGATTCGAACCTCGCCTACGTCCTGTTCACCTCCGGCTCGACCGGCAGACCCAAGGGCGTGGCGATGAGTCACGCGGGCGTGCGCAACCAGATCGCGTGGCTCAACGCGCGATACCGGATCGACCGCGACGACGTGTACCTGCAGAAGTCCGCCGCCGGGTTCGACCTGTCGGTGTGGGGCTTCTTCGCCCCGCTGGCCGCCGGTGCCACGCTGGTGCTGGCCACCGCCGACGGGCATCGCGACCCGCTGTACCTGGCCGACCTCGTCGCCGCGCGCGCGATCACCGTCGCCGACTTCGTGCCGTCGATGCTGGCGATGTTCGCCGCGCACGCCGACGCGCGCCAGCTGGCGAGCCTGCGGCTGGTGTTCGCGATCGGCGAGGCGCTCACCCCGGACACGGTGGCGGCGCTGAGCGCGAAATCTACCGCGGCCGTGCACAACCTGTACGGACCCACCGAGGCCGCCGTCTCGGTCACCGCCTGGCCCGCCGACGGCGCGACCGGGCAGACCGTGCCGATCGGGGTGCCCGAGTGGAACACCCGGGTCTACGTCCTCGACGAACGCCTGCGGCCGGTCGCCCCCGGCGTCGCCGGTGAGTTGTACCTGGCGGGCGAGCAGCTGGCGCGGGGCTACCTCGGGCGTCCCGACCTCTCCGCCGACCGGTTCGTCGCCGACCCGTTCGGCGCGGCGGGCGAGCGCATGTACCGCACCGGCGATCTGGTGCGCTGGAATCGTGACGGGGTCCTGATCTACCTGGCGCGCATCGACTTCCAGGTGAAGTTCCGTGGCCAGCGCATCGAGCTCGGCGACATCGAGACCGCGCTGGGCGGCCTGCCGCAGGTCAGCCAGGCCGCGGCGGTGGTGTCGGCGAGCCCGACCGGCGACCGGCTCGTCGGCTACGCGGTGCCGGTACCCGGCGCCGAACTCGATCCCGCGCAGCTGCGTTCGGCCCTGGCGGCGGTGCTGCCGTCCTACATGGTGCCGTCGGTGATCGTCGTGCTCGACGCGTTCCCGCTCAACACCTCCGGCAAGCTCGACCGCAAGGCCCTGCCCGCACCGGAATTCGTGGCCAGGCCGTTCCGGGCCCCGGTCACCCCGGCCCAGCGCGCGGTCGCCGAGGTCTTCGGCGAGGTGCTCGGCCGCGACCGGGTCGGTCTCGACGACGACTTCTTCGAGCTCGGCGGCAACTCGCTCATCGCCACCAGGGTCGCCGCCCGCCTCGGCGCGGCCCTGTCGACCCGGGTACCGGTGCGCACACTGTTCGAGGCGACCACCGTCGCCGACCTGGCCGAGGCGCTCGCCGGCCGGATGGGCAGCGGCGCGGGCATCGCGCTGAGCGCTGCCCGCCGCCCGCACCGGATCCCGCTCTCGGCGGCCCAGCAGCGCATGTGGCTGCTCAACCGCCTCGATCCGGCGTCGGCGGCCTACAACATCCCGATCGCGGTGCGGCTGCGTGGCGAGGTGGACGCGGCGGCGCTGGCCGCCGCCGTCGCCGACGTGCTGGACCGCCACGAGGTGCTGCGCACCGCGTACCCGGCGATCGACGGCATCGGCCATCAGGCGGTGTGGCAGTTCGTGCCGACCCCGGTCGTGGAGACCGTCGACCCGATCGCCGTGCCCGCGATGGTGGCCGCGGAGATCGGCCGCGGTTTCGACGTCACCGTCGCGCCGCCGGTCCGCGTGCGCGTGCTGCGCTGCGCGCCCGACGAGGTCGTGCTGGTCGTGGTGATCCACCACATCAGCGCCGACGGCTTCTCCGCCGGACCGCTGCTGCGCGACACCACCGCCGCCTACCTGGCCCGCCGCGCGGGCACCGACCCCGGCTGGGCGCCGCTCGAGGTCCAGTACGCGGACTACACGCTGTGGCAGCGCGAGGTGCTGGGCAGCGAGGACGACCCCGAGTCGCTCGCCGCCGAGCAGGTGCGGTTCTGGCGCGACGAGCTGGCCGGGCTGCCCGGGCTGCTCGACCTGCCCACCGACCGGCCACGACCCGCGGTCGCCTCGCAGCGGGGCGCGAGCGTGGACACCGTGGTGGCGCCGCAGATCTGGCAGCGGGTCGGGCAGCTGGCCCGGCGCGCCGACGCCAGCGCGTTCATGGTCGCCCACGCGGCGCTGGCCGCCCTGCTGGCCCGGCTCAGCGGCACCGGTGACATCGCCATCGGCACCCCCGTCGCGGGTCGCGGCGAGGCCGCGCTCGACGATCTGGTCGGCATGTTCGTCAACACCCTGGTGCTGCGGACCGCCGTCGACCCGGCCGCATCGTTCACCGACCTGCTGGACCGGGCCCGCCGCGTGGACCTCGCCGCGTTCGAGCACGCCGACGTGCCGTTCGAACGACTCGTCGACGTGCTCGACCCGGTCCGCTCCACCGCGCACAGCCCGCTGTTCCAGGTGATGCTCGCCTTCCAGAACCTGGACGCCGCGCCCACCGAGGTCAGCCTGCCCGACCTCACCGTGACCGGGCTCGATACCGACACCGCCGTCGCCAAGTTCGACCTGGACCTGGTACTCGCCGACACCGCCGACGGCGGCTGCGCGGTGAGTCTCACCTACGCGACCGACCTGTTCGACGCCGCCACCGCGACCCGCATCGTCGACGGCTATGTGCGGGTCCTCGACGCCGTCACCGCCGACCCGGCCGGCCCGATCGGCGAGGTCGACCTGCTCACCGACGCCGATCGGAGCCTGCTCGAAACCTGGTGTGACACCGCGCATCCGGTGGCGGCCGAGGTGCTGCCGGTCGCGTTCGACCGGCAGGCCGCCGCGACGCCGGCCGCGATCGCGCTCACCGACGGCGACGTCTCGCTCACCTACGCCGAGTTCGCGGCCCGGGTGAACCGGCTGGCCCGCCACCTCGTCGACCAGGGCGTCGGGCCGGACACGGCGGTCGCCGTCGCCGCGCGCCGCTCGCCCGACCTGCTGGTCGCGGTGCACGCCGTGCTCGCCGCAGGCGGCACCTACGTGCCGATCGACCCCGATCATCCGGCCGAGCGGATCACCCGAGTCCTGCGGATCGCGCAGCCGGTGTGCGTGCTCACCACCGCCCGCGATCGCGCCGACCTGCCGGTCATCGCCGCGCCGGTGGGGGTCGACGTGGTGGTGGCCGACACGGTCGACCTCACCGGTTACCCGGCCGGGCCGCTCACCGACGCCGAGCGGGTGCAGCCGCTGCTGCCCGAGCACACCGCGTACGTGATCTTCACGTCCGGATCCACCGGCCTGCCCAAGGGCGTCGGGGTGCCGCACCGCGCCATCGTCAACCAGCTCGACTGGCTGGCCGCCGAATTCGGGTTCGCCGCGGGCGACACGGTGCTGCACAAGACGCCGGTCACCTTCGACGCCTCGATCTGGGAACTGCTGCTGCCGCCACGCGTCGGCGCCCGCACGGTCCTCGCCCGTCCCGGCGGACACGGCGATCCCGGCTACCTGGCCGACCTGATCGCCGAGCACGCCATCGACACCGTGCAGTTCGCACCGACCCTGCTCGCGGCCTACCTGGCCGAATCGGCGGCACGGCCGTCGGCGGCCGACCCGGTACGCAACGGCGTTGCGGGCCAAGCACTTCCGTCGACCGAAGACACCCGACCGGTCGCCGGTGGCGGAGCTGTGACGGTGCCCGTCGGTGTTCCGGCGGGTCTGCGGCGGGTGTTCGCCGGTGGCGAGATCCTGCCCGCGGCACTGGCCCAACGGGCCCGCGAGGTGACCGGCGCGCAGGTGATCAACCTGTACGGGCCGACGGAAACCGCCGTGCAGGTCAGCACCCACGTGGTGGGCGACGCCGACACGGTGACGGTGCCGATCGGCGCGCCGGTGCGGAACACCGGGCTCCACATCCTCGACGCGCGCCTGCGGCCGGTGCCGCCGGGTGTGACCGGCGAACTGTACGTCGGCGGTGCGCAACTCGCGCACGGCTACGTCGGCGCGGCCGGGCTCACCGCCGAGCGGTTCGTGCCCGACCCGTTCGCCGGGCCCGGCGAGCGGATGTACCGGACCGGCGACCTCGTCCGCCTGCGGACCGGCGACAACGGTGCGGCCGTCCTCGACTACGTGGGTCGCGGCGACCTCCAGGTCAAGCTCAACGGCCAGCGTCTCGAACTCGGCGAGGTGGAAGCCGCGCTGCTGCACCAGCCCGGCGTCGCGCAGGCCGCGGCGACCGTGGTGGCGGGGGCGGGCGCGGACCGGCTCGTCGGCTACGTCGTCGCGGAATCATCCGGGGCACAGGGCGATCCGCTCGACCCGGCCGCGGTACGCGCGGCACTGGCCGCGGAGCTGCCCGGGTACCTGGTGCCCGCGGTGGTCGTCGTCCTCGACGCGTTCCCGGTCAACACCTCCGGCAAGCTCGACCGCGCCGCCCTGCCACGGCCGCAGCTGCGCCAGGCCGCCTACCGTGGCCCGGTCACCGAGACCGAACGGCTCGTCGCCGCGGAATTCGCCCGGGTCCTCGACCTGGACCGGATCGGCATGGACGACAACTTCTTCGACCTCGGTGGCAACTCGCTGACCGCGGTGCAGCTGTCCTCGCGGCTGAGCGCGGCGCTCGACGTCGCGGTGCCGGTCGCATGGTTCTTCACCGACCCGACACCCGCCGTGGTCGTGGAACGGCTCCGCGCCCGGGACGACGCGGCCGACGACGCGTTCGCGGTGCTGCTGCCACTGCGCGCGCACGGCACCGGCGCACCGCTGTTCTGCATCCATCCCGTGGGCGGGGTGTCCTGGTCCTTCGCCGGCCTGACCCGTCATCTCGACCCCGAGCGCCCGATCTACGGTCTGCAGTCGCCCGCCCTCACCGCGGACGAACCGCTGCCCGACAGCATCGACGCCTGGGCCCAGCGCTATGTCACGGCCATCCGCGACGTCCAGCCCGAGGGGCCCTACCACCTGCTCGGCTGGTCGCTGGGCGGCCTGCTCGCGCACGCCGTCGCCACCCGGTTGCAGGCCGAGGGCGCCGAGGTCGCGCGGCTGGCGATGATGGACAGCTGGCTCCGGGACGGACCGGAGCAGACACCGCTGCCGACCGTCGGCGACCTGCTCGGCGGCCTCGCCGGCGACGAATTCGACGTGACCTTCGACGCCGACGGCCTGGCCGCCGCGGCCGCCGACCTCGGCGGACCGCTGGCCGCGCTGGACCGGACCCGACTGGCCCGCATCATCGACGCCGCCACGGCCTCGATGACGATGGTCGACGCCTACCGGCCCGAGCGCTTCGACGGCGACCTGGTCTACTTCGCCGCCACCGTCGACGACCCCACCGGCGCGCGCGGCGCGGCGAGCTGGGCCGGCGTCATCGGCGGCGCGGTGCACCGGTACGGGATCGACGCCACCCACTGGGCGATGGCGAGCGAGGCCGCACTGGCCGCGATCGCCGCCGTGCTCGACGGCGCCGGGCCCACGGACGGCGGCGTCGACGCGGCGAGGGCCGATGCGCGAGCGGGGGTGCGGGGCGCATAGAATCGCGGAGCCGGCCGTCGAGCCTGCTGCCTGATCACCGAGGCATCCGCGCACGTCGCCAGCACCCTGTTCGAGAGGTCGAGAAGCCATGTCAGTACAGCCGTCCGGTGGGATCGGGTGACGAAGCCACAGTTGACCGAGTCGACCGAAACCACTGACGACGTCTCCACCGCCGGTGGTGTGCGCCGCACCGTGCTCCCGGGTGGGCTGCGCGTAGTGACCGAGCACGTGCCCGGCGTGCGCTCGGCCTCCATCGGAGTGTGGGTCGGCGTCGGCTCGCGCGACGAAGGGCCCACCGTGGCCGGCGCGGCGCACTTCCTCGAACACCTGCTGTTCAAGGCGACGCCCACCCGCTCGGCGCTCGACATCGCCCAGACCATGGACGCCGTCGGCGGCGAACTCAACGCGTTCACGGCCAAGGAACAGACCTGCTATTACGCCCACGTCATCGACGAGGACCTGCCGCTGGCCGTGGAACTGGTCTCCGACGTGGTGCTCAACGGCCTGTGCCGGGCTGTCGACGTCGACGTGGAGCGGCAGGTGGTGCTCGAGGAGATCGCCATGCGCGACGACGATCCCGAGGACCTGGTCGCCGACTCCTTCCTCACCGCGCTGTTCGGCGACCACCCGATCGGGCGCCCGGTGATCGGCACCGTCGAATCCATCGAGGGCATGCAGGCCGCCCAGTTGCGCGGGTTCCACCAGCGCCGCTACCGGCCGGACCGGATGGTCGTCGCGGTGGCGGGCAATGTCGACCACGACCGCACCGTCGAACTGGTGCACCGCGCGTTCGGGCCGCGCCTGGACGCCACCGCCGAACCGGCGCCGCGCCGCGAGGGCAAGTTCCGCGCGCAGACCGCACCCAGCCTGGTCCGGATCAACCGCGACAGCGAACAGACCCACCTGGTCTTCGGCGTGCGCGCGTTCGGCAGGCACGAGGGACAGCAGCGCTGGCCGCTGTCGGTGCTCAACACCATCGTCGGCGGCGGCCTGAGTTCGCGGCTGTTCCAGCGCATCCGGGAGGAACGCGGCCTGGCGTACTCGGTGTACTCGAGCGTCGACACCTTCGCCGACACCGGCGCGTTCTCGGTCTACCTCGGCTGCCAGCCCGAAAACCTCGCCCAGGTCACGACATTGGCGCGCGACGTGCTCGTCGACGTGGCCACCAACGGGGTCACCGACGCCGAATGCGCCCGCGCCAAGGGCTCGTTGCGCGGCGGGCTGGTCCTCGGCCTCGAGGACTCCGCCTCGCGGATGAACCGCATCGGCCGCAGCGAACTGAGCTACGGCAACCACCGCAGCGTCTCGGCCACCCTCGCGCGCATCGACGCCGTGACCACCGACGAGGTCAACGCCATCGCTCGCACCCTGCTCGCCCGCCCCTACGGCGCGGCAGTCGCGGGCCCCTACCAGCGCACCCGCGATCTGCCCGCCGCGGTTCGCAAACTCGTCGACCACTGACCCACGCCCCGCCGCCCGTGGGTGCCGTAGCGGTCACCGACCCGGGTCAGTCCCGTGCCGCCTGGTTGGCGGCGTCGACGATGGCTGGCAGCAGACCGGGGACCGCGTCCTCGACGGCGTCGGTGCGCAGACGCTGATAGGTCTGGCCGTCGATGGTCAGGCGCTCGATCAGGCCCGCCTCGCGCAGGATCTTGAAATGGTGGGTCGCGGTGGATTTGTTGATCGCGTCGTAGAGCGCCGAGCAGCGGACCGGGGTACCCGCGTTGGCCATGCGGCGAACCATCTCCAGGCGGACCGGATCGTGCAAGGCGCTCAGCACAGTGGGGAGCCCGGCGACCGGCAGGGTCGGCGCCGGGGGGAGACCGTTAGCCTGTGTCATGATCTACCTCACTCGGGGGTTTGATACTCATCATACTAGGCGTAGGGTCTACGTCGTTCGATGGTGATCAAACTCTGCTGATAGGGGCTGCCATGGTGGCGTCGACGATCGCTCCGGTCGAGTCGGGGAAGCGGTGGGCCTACGGGCTGGTCCTCGCGGCGAGCGCGGTGGCGCTCGGTGTCTCCGGCGCGCCCGCGCCGCTCTACGGCATCTATCAGACCGAGTGGCACCTCTCACCGCTCACCACCACCATGGTGTTCGCCGTGTACGCGGTGGCCGCCCTCGGCGCGGTGCTGGTCTCGGGCCGGATCTCGGATGTGGTCGGCCGCAAGCCGGTGATGGTGGCCGCGTTCGCGACCATGATCCTGGGCCTGGTGGTGTTCCTGCTCGCCGACTCCGTGCCGATGCTGTTGCTGGCCAGGGCATTACACGGCGCCGCGGTCGGCGCGACCGTGGTCGCGGGCGCCGCGGCCCTGCTGGACCTGCGGCCCACGCACGGCGCGCGGTCCGGTCAGCTCAGCGGAGTGGCGTTCAATGTCGGAATCGCGGTCGCGGTGCTGGGCACCGCGGTGCTCGCGCAGTACGCGCCCTCGCCGCTGCGCACGCCCTACGTGGTGATCGCGGTGATCTGCCTGGCCGCGGGCGCGGGCATCCTGGCGGTGAGCGAGCCGCACACGGCCCGGGTGAAGTCGCGGATCACGATCGCGAAACCCGCTGTCCCGCACGAGATCAGGGCCGACTTCTGGTTCTCCGCGATCGGCGTGATGGCGGCCTGGTCGGTGCTGGGTGTGCTGCTGTCGCTGTATCCGTCACTGGCCGCGGCCGAGACCGGCGTGCACAACCTGGTGTTCGGCGGCGTCGTCGTCGCGAGCACCGCGCTCGCCGCCGCGCTGGCACAGCTGTTCGCCTCGCGGATTCCGGCGCGCCGGGCCGCCGTCATCGGCGACCTCGGCATGGCCGCCGCGCTGCTGGCCACCATCCCGGCCCTGGCCACCAAGCAGCCCGCCGTCGTCGTGCTCGCCGGGCTGGTGCTCGGTGCCACCTTCGGTCTGGGCTTCGGTGGTTCACTGCGGCATCTGTCGGAAGTCGTTCCGCCCCACCGCCGGGGCGAGACCATGTCGGCCTACTACCTGCTGGCCTACTCCGCGATGGCGTTGCCGACCCTGGCCGCGGGCTGGGCTGCCACCACCTGGGGCCTGTCGACGGTCTTCCCGTGGTTCATCGTGCTCGTCTCGGTGGCCTGCGTGCTGGCCGCGCTGCTCGGGCTCCGGGGAACCCGAGCAGCGCGAGTGAACTAGGCGGGCCAGCCGCCGTAGGGCACGGTGATCAATTCCATGAAGTGGCCGTTGGGGTCGAGGAAATAGACCCCGCGGCCACCGTCGTTGTGATTGATCTCGTTGACCCCGTGTTGCATCGGGTCGGCCCAATGATCCATTCCGTAGCGCTGGATCTTGGCATAGGCAGCATCGAACTCGGATTCCGAGACGAGGAATGCGTAATGCTGCGGCTGGATTTCGGAAACATGCGGCGGCACCTTCGCGAAATCGAAGGTGACGCCGTTGGCGACGGGGATCGGAATGAACGGACCCCACTCTTTTCCTATGTCCAACCCGAGGAGATCCGCCCAGAATTCGGCGGTTTCCCGATTATCGCGACATCCGACAATGGTGTGATTGAACTGTACTGGCAGTGGATTTCTCCTTGTTCGTGATGGCGCCGACCCTGGGCACGGTACGAGGCGGCCGACAGGAGCACCATCACCGCGAACGAGATTAGCCACCGATCCCGGATCGTGCAATGGCCGCGCGGGGTAGCGTCGCGCACATGAGGATTCGTGGAGCCGTCCTGGAACGCATCGCCGCGCCCGCGCCGTTCGCCGAGTCGCAGCCGATCACCGTGTGCGATCTCGAGCTGGCCGCGCCGGGCCCCGGGGAACTGCTGGTCCGGATCGAGGCGGCCGGACTGTGCCACTCCGATCTGTCGGTGGTCGACGGCAATCGGGTACGGCCGGTGCCGATGCTCCTCGGACACGAGGCAGCCGGGGTGATCGAGGCGCTGGGCGACGGAGTCGCCGATGTGGCGGTGGGGCAGCGGGTCGTGATGACGTTCCTGCCGCGCTGCGGCGAGTGCGCCGGCTGCGCGAGCAACGGCCGCACCCCGTGCGCGCCGGGCAGCGTCGCCAACAACGCGGGTGAGCTGCTCGGCGGGGGCCGCAGGCTACGCCGCGACGGCGCCGAAGTGCACCACCACCTGGGCGTGTCCGGTTTCGCCACGCACGCCGTCGTCGACCGGCGCTCGGTGGTCCCGGTCGACGCCGACGTGCCACCCGAGGTGGCCGCGGTGCTCGGCTGCGCGGTGCTCACCGGCGGCGGCGCGCTGCTCAATGCCGCGCAGCCGGGCCGGGGTGACCGGATCATGGTCGTCGGGCTCGGCGGCGTCGGCATGGCGGCGGTGCTCGTCGCGGTCTCGCTCGGTCTCGGCGAGGTGATCGCCGTCGACACCGTGCCCGAAAAACTTGCGCTGGCAAAGGAATTCGGTGCTGACGCGGCGTTCACGCCGGGCGAGATCGCCGCGGGCGGTGTGCAGGCGGAGGTGGTGGTCGAGGCCGCGGGCAATGTGCGCGCCTTCGAGACCGCCGTCGCCGCCACGGCGCCCGGTGGCGTCACGGTGACGGTCGGCCTGCCCGCTCCCGACGCCACCGCGACGATCTCGCCGCTGGCCCTCGTCGCGCAGGGGCGCACCATCGTCGGCAGCTATCTCGGCTCGGCTGTGCCCGAGCGCGACATCCCCGAATACGTGCGCCGGTGGCGGGCCGGCACCCTCCCGCTGGAACGCCTCGTCTCCGCCCGGATCGGGCTCGACCAGGTCAACGCGGCGATGGACGAACTCGCGGCGGGCGCGGCACTGCGCCAGGTGATCGTGTTCGACTGACCTCGCCGCCGGGTCACCCGTCGCTGCTCGATAGGCTTGCCGGTAAGGGTGAAGCGAGACACGAGGAGATACGGGTGACCATTCGGGTCGGAGTGCTCGGAGCACGCGGCAAGGTCGGACAGGCCATCTGCGCGGCCGTGGAGGCGGCGGCCGATCTGGAGCTGGTCGCCCAGGTCGACAAGGGTGACGCGCTGGAGACGTTCACCGAGACCGGCACCCAGGTGGTCGTCGATTTCACCCATCCCGACGTGGTGATGGGGAACCTGAAGTTCCTGATCGAGAACGGGATCCACGCCGTGGTCGGCACCACCGGCTTCGACGAGGTGCGCCTGGCCGAGGTCCGGGGCCAGCTGGCGCAGCGTCCCGAGGTCGGCGTGCTGATCGCGCCGAACTTCGCGATCGGCGCGGTGCTGTCGATGCGGTTCGCCGAGCAGGCGGCGCGGTTCTTCGAGTCGGTCGAGGTCATCGAGCTGCACCACCCGAACAAGGCCGACGCGCCCTCGGGCACCGCCTACCGCACCGCCGGGCTGATCGCCGCGGCTCGCGCCGAGGCGGGCGTCGGCCTGAGCCCCGATGCCACCACCACCGAGCTCGAGGGCGCCCGTGGCGCCGACGTCGACGGTGTGCGGGTGCATTCGGTGCGGCTGGCCGGCCTCGTCGCGCACCAGGAGGTGCTGTTCGGCACCCAGGGCGAGACGCTGACCATCCGCCACGACTCCATCGACCGCAACTCCTTCGCGCCCGGCGTGCTGCTCGGGGTGCGCGAGATCGCCGGGCGGCCGGGGCTGACGGTCGGGCTCGACCCGTTCCTGGATCTGTGAACGCGTCCGAACCCGCCGCGTGGCGACCTGATCGTCAGGTCGTGAAAATCGTCGCGCTGGTGGCTTTCCTGGTGCTGGCGCTGATCTACTACTTCGTGCGCCTCGGCGGGCTGGCCATCGCCTACATCGCCGACGGCGGGTTCGCGGGGATCGCGATCGGCATCGGCATGCTGCTGCTGCCGATCGTCGGCGTGTGGATCGTGTGGGCGACGCTGCAGGCCGCACTCGCCCACCAGCACCTGGCCCGGCGGATCGACGAGGAGGGCCTCGAGGTCGACACCTCGGAGCTGCCCCGACGGCCCTCCGGCCGCATCGAGCGCGACGCCGCCGACGCGCTGTTCGCGCGGATCAAGACCGAATGGGAGGCCGACCCGGACAACTGGCGCTCCTCCTACCGGCTCGCCCGCGCCTCCGACTACGCGGGCGACCGCACCCGCGCCCGCGAGACCATGCGCCGCGCGGTCGCCCTGGAAAAGCTGGAACGCGAGGAATAGCCCGTGGCCCGGTTGCTGCTCGTCCACCACACCCCGTCGCCGTACACCCAGGCGATGTTCGAAGCGGTCCTCGCCGGCGCCACCGATCCCGAGATCGAGGGTGTGGAGGTGGTGCGCCGCGCCGCCCTGGCGGTCACCGCCGTCGACGTCCTCGAGGCCGACGGCTATCTGCTCGGCACCCCCGCCAACCTCGGCTACATGAGCGGCGCGCTCAAGCACGCCTTCGACACCGTCTACTACCCCTGCCTGGACTCGACTAGGGGTCGGCCGTTCGGCCTCTACGTCCACGGCAACGAGGGCACCGAAGGCGCCGAGAAAGGCGTCACCGCCATCACCACCGGCCTCGGCTGGGTGAAGGCGGCCGACTACGTGGTGGTGTCGGGCGCACCGACCAAACCCGACCTCGAGGCGTGCTGGAATCTCGGTGCGACGGTCGCGGCGCAGTTGATGGCCTGAGCCGGCGCGCTCCCCACCGTCGAACCCCCGAGGCCGGTGAGCAGTCGGTGGGGACGCCGTGGCCGCATCGGCTGAGGCCGCGTACCCCCGCGACGTGGGCGGATCGGCGTGGCCCCGAATTCTGGTGGGCTGACAGTCGGCGGTCCGATGCGGTAGAACTCGACACCGACGGGTCGCGGGCTGGCCGCGGATGGGTGTTCGAGATGGGGAGTGGTCGGTGAGCGAGTTGCAGCAGACTCCGGCGGTACGGCGGATCGGACTGGTCGAGGACCACGAGTCCGTCGCGATCGGGCTGGCGGCCATGCTCGGGCCCGAACCCGATCTGGACCTGGTCGCGACCGCCGATACCGTGGCCGGGCTGCTTGCCGCCGACGACGCCCTCGACCTGGTCGTGCTCGACCTGCGCCTACCCGACGGCTCGACGCCCGAGGACAACGTCACCACGCTGCGCGAACGCGGCATCGAGGTACTGGTGTTCACCGGTGCCGACAACGCGTTCCTGGTGCGTTCGGCGGCCAAGGCGGGCGTGCTCGGGGTGCTGCGCAAGTCCGAGAGCGTGGCGACCGTGGTCGCGGCGGTGCGCCGGGCCGCCTCCGGGGAACAGGTCGTCACCACCGACTGGGCCGCCGCGATCGACGGCGATCCGCAGCTGTCCGACGTCGGGCTCAGCCCGCGTCAGGAGGAAGTGCTCATGCTGTACGCCTCGGGGGAGAAGGCGTCGCGGGTGGCCCGGCTGACCGGCCTGTCCGAGCAGACCGTCAACGACTATCTCGGCCGCATCCGGCAGAAATACGCGGACGCGGGCAGGCCCGCCCCGACCAAGACCGACCTGTACAAACGGGCCGTCGAGGACGGCTGGCTGCCCGTGCCGGAACGTCAGCAGCGCACGTGACCGCCACCGCGGTCCGCCCGGCAGCCGGGCCCGTCGCGGTGGACACCGAGCTCTCCCGGGCGGCGACCGATCAGATCCTGCGCCGGCTCGGCGTCGTCATCGGCGTCGGCGCGATCATCGTGATGACCCTCGAACTACCCGCCGTGCTGATCCAGCCGATCAACCGCTCGGTGTGGCCCGAGGTGCACCTGGTTGCCGCGTACCTGTTCTTCGCGCCGCTGGCGATCGTGTCGGCGCGCGGGCCGGTCACCGCGATCCGCCGGGTCGCCGCGGCGGCCGCGATCTGCTATCTGGTGGCCACCGTGACGACGCCGCTGGTGTATTCGGTGGTGACGGTCGGATCGTTCGCGTCGTGGCCGTATCGCGGGCTGGTCCTCGGGGTGATGGCCGGCGGTCTGGCCTGGTCGGTGCGCACCGCCTCGTGCTTCGCGGCGGTGCTGGCCGTGGCCACCAGCGCGTCCAATGCCGCGGTGGTGCCGGACAGTTCGGCGTGGGCGCTGTTCGGCGACGTCACCAGGGCGCTCGGGGTGGCCGCGCTGTTCCTGTGGTGCGTGGTCTACGCGCGCACCGCCGCCGAGCGGGTCGACAGGGAGGCCGTCCGGCAGCGCTCACGCGCGGCGACAGTCGCCGCGACGGCGGCCCGGGAACGCGAGGCCGCCCGCTTCGCCGCGCTCATCCACGACGCGGTGCTGTCGACCCTGCTGGAGGCATCGCGCACGACGGGCTCCACCGCGGCGCTGTCCGCGCAGGCGACCCGCACCCTCGACCAGCTCGAACAGGCGCGCAGCGCACCGGAAATCGATCATCTCGACGCCGCCGCGGCGGTGGAGTTCCTGCGCGCCGCGGTGCGCGAGGTCGATCCCGACGTGCCGGTCCAGGCGGCGCGACGCGGCGCGGATCTGTGCCTGCCGCTGGAATCGGCGCAGGTGCTGGGCGCGGCGCTGAGCGAGGCCGTGCGCAACAGCGTGCGCCACGCCGACGTGGCGGGCAGGCGGGTGCGTCGCGAGGTGGCCGTCACCGTGGCCACCGGCGGCATCAAGGTGGTGCTCTCCGACGACGGCGCCGGCTTCGACCCGGCCCGGGTGCCCGCCGACCGGATGGGCATCGCCGGCAGCATCCTGGGCCGGATGCGCACGCTGCCGGGCGGGGCGGCCTTCGTCGAGTCGGCCCCCGGCACCGGCACCGTGGTGACCCTGGTGTGGGGCAGCCATGGCTGAGCGGGACCTGCCCTTCGGCATGCGCGACCTGTTCGGCCTCAGCGACGGCATGGCCTGGCTGTTCGTGGTGATCTTCGAAGCCACCATCGTCATGTACCTGCGGGTGAACTTCGACATCGTCCCACCGATCCCGGCCGCCGTCGCGCTGGTGCTGATGGCCGTGGCCGCGCTGGTCGTGCTGGTCTTCCCGGTGGATCCGCTGCCGTGGCCCGCCACCGCCTACGTCGCCTGCGCGGGACCGGCCGCGATGGCGCTGACGGTGCCGTGGATCGAGAATCCCACGGGGTTCTCGCATCAGCTGTGGACCGCCTACCCGACCTCGTATCTGCTGGCGATGCTGGTGCTGCGCGGGCGGATCCTGTCGGCCTGGCTCGGTGTCGCGGCCGCCGCGACGGTGCTCGTCACGATGGGGGTGTTCACCACCTGGCATCCGGAGACTGTGGTGCGGGCGCTGACCCCGGTCGCCACCGTCGGCGTGGTGACGGTGTTCATGGCGATCGTGCGGCCCACCCAGCGCTCGCTGCGGGAATTGCGCGGCCAGGCCAACCGGCGCGCGGCCACCGAGGCGGCACTGGCCGCGGCGGGCGCCGAACGCGACCGGCAGCTGACCCGCCTGGACCTGCTCGCCCGGCCGATACTGGCGCGTATCGCCGAGGGCGCCCATCTCACCGACGACGAACGCGAACAGTGCCGACTGCTCGAGGCCGAACTGCGCGACGGACTGCGTGCGCCCGAACTGGTCACCGAACAGCTCAGCGCCGCCGCGCGCGCGGCTCGCGCGCGCGGCGTGGAGGTCACCCTGCTCGACGACGGTGGCTTCCGCGGCGTGCCGACCTGGGTGCGCCACAACGTCATCGATGCCGCGGTCGAGGCCCTCGACAGCGCCGAGGAGGGCACGGTCACGGTGCGGGTGCTGCCGATCGGGCGGCGCTGGGTGGCGACCGTGCTGGCCGCCGCCGCGGCCGGTGACCGGCGCACCGAGATCGACACCGCGGGCGTCGTACGGGTCTCCACCTGAGCCGCGCTCACCTGTCGTACCCCTGTGTCAGGCTGAGGGAATGCAGCGGATGAATGCGGCGACGGCCCGGCGGATCGCGCTGGCCGCGCAGGGTTTCGGCAAACGTCGCCCGGCCAACCCGAACCGGCGCTCCGTCCTCGACGTCGTCGCCAGAACCCGTCTGCTGCAATTGGATTCGGTCTCGGCGGTGGTGCGCGCGCACTACGCGCCGGTGTTCAGCCGGATCGGTCCCTACGACCGCACGCTGCTGGAGAAGGCGGCATGGAGCGACAGCCCGCGGGCCCGGCGCGGCCTGGTCGAGTACTGGGCGCACGAGGCGGCGCTCATCCCGGTCGCGGACTGGCCGCTGCTGCGCTGGCGGATGGCCGAGTACCGGCACGGGCGCTGGTCGGGCATGCGCAAGGTCATCGAACGAAATCCGACCCTGGGCAAGGACATTCTCGATGTCGTCACCGAGGTCGGCGCGGCCAGCGCGGGCGAGATCGAACGTCATCTGGAGCTGGACAAACCGCGCCCCAAGGGCACCTGGTGGAATCTGAGCGATACCAAGATGGTGTGCGAGCAGCTCTTCGCCGCCGGCGAGCTGTCCATCGCGCGCCGGGCCGGGTTCACCCGCCAGTACGACCTGACCGAACGCGTCGTTCCGGCCGATGTCCTGGACCGCGAGATCGGCGAGGACGAGGCCGTCCGCGAGCTGCTGCGCCGGTCCGCCCGCGCGCTCGGCATCGGCACCGAGCCCGACCTGCGCGACTACTACCGCCTGAACCGGCGCCAGAGCGCCCCCGCCATCGCCGATCTCGTCGACGCGGGCGAGTTGATTCCGGTCGACGTCGACGGCTGGGACGCGCCCGCCTACCTGCATCCGGAGGCGAGCACCCCGCGCCGGATCACCGGCGCCGCCCTGCTGTGCCCGTTCGACCCGCTGATCTTCTTCCGCCCACGCACGCAGCGGATCTTCGACTTCCACTACCGCATCGAGATCTACACGCCGGAACCCCAACGGGTGCACGGCTATTACGTCTTCCCGTTCCTGCTCGACGGTGCGCTCGTCGGCCGGGTCGACCTGCGCGCCGAGCGGGGCAGCGGCAGGCTGCTCGCGCCCGGCGCGTTCGCCGAACCGGGCTACGCGACGGCCGAGACCGCGCACGCGTTGCGCGGCGCGCTGCGGGAGATGGCCGACTGGCTCGAACTCGACGACGTCGTCATCGGCGAGCGCGGCGACCTGGCCCCGCTGCTGTGACCGGCTACCAGCCCTTCGGGCCCTGGCCGCGCATCTGATCGCGCAGTGTGTTGGTGACCGCGCCCGAGAGCCAGGAGTTCAGCGACTGCCCGTTCTGCGCCGCCGCCTCCTCGGCCTTGGACTTGAGCTGCTCGACCAGGCGCAGGGTGACGCGGCTGATGTCACCGGTCATCTCCTCGAAGGTCGGCGGTTCCTCCGCGCCCGACGGCGTGTTCTTGCGCACGTCGGCCACCGCGTCGGTGCCGTCGAGGCGGACGTGCACGGTGCGGTCGCCGAGTTCGGTGCTGATCTCCGCGGCCAGCTCCGACAGTGCCGACAGCAACACGAGCCTGCTCGAACTCTCCACCGCGGCGGCCAGTGCGGCGGCGGTGGCCTGCGTTTTCTCGTCGCCGAGTGCGGCGGCGGCGATCAGTTCCTCGCGCAGCCGCGCGGTGTGAGCGTTCAGATCCATGACATCAGTGTGGCGTCATATCTGACATCACGCAAGGATGGTCGTGATGTCACCCCGGACGGGGGGTGACGGCGAAAAACACCCACCGGCAGCCGGATCGGCCGCTAGGGTGTCGAGGCTCATCTGGCGACCGGGTAGCCTTTCTGACCATGACGAACGGTGAATCGACGCCAACGGAGCTGCACGCGTCCGGCACGGTAGGTGTCGCGATGGTGACCCCCTTCAGCGCTGCGGGCAAGCTCGACGTCGATGCCGGTGTTGCTCTGGCCGCGCGCCTGGTGGACCGCGGCGTCGATCTGCTGGCCATCTCGGGGACCACCGGTGAGTCGCCGACCACCACCGAGACCGAGAAGGCCGAGCTGCTGCGCGCCGTCGTCGACGCGGTCGGCGATCGCGCCACCGTGATCGCGGGCGCGGGCACCTACGACACCGCCCACTCGATCGAACTGGCGCGCGCCGCCGAGAACGCCGGCGCGCACGGCCTGCTCGTGGTGACCCCGTACTACTCGCGCCCCACGCAGGAGGGCCTGCTCGCGCACTTCACCGCGGTCGCCGACGCCACCTCGCTGCCGGTGACCCTCTACGACATTCCACCGCGGTCGATCGTGCCGATCGCCATCGACACGATCCGCCGCCTCGCCGACCATCCGAACATCGTCGCGGTGAAGGACGCCAAGGGTGACCTGGTCTCCGGCGCCGATCTCATCGCGACCACCGGTCTGGCGTTCTACTCCGGCGACGACGGCCTCAACCTGCCCTGGCTCTCGGTCGGCGCCACCGGATTCATCAGCGTCATCGGGCACGTCGTGCCCGAACGCCTGCGCGAGATCCACCAGGCCTACACAGCCGGTGACGTGGCCAGGGCCAGAGAGATCAACGCGACACTGTTGCCGCTGTTCGCGGCCATGACCCGCCTGGGAGGTGTGGCGATGTGCAAGGGAGCTCTTCGATTGCTCGGTGTCGATGTGGGGGAACCCCGGTTGCCCCAGCTGATGCCGACGCAGGCGCAGCTCGACGCGCTGGCGCTGGATCTGCAGGCCGCGGGGGTGTCGGCATGACCGAACCCGCCGCTCGCAAGCCGCGTCGCCGGTCCGCCTCTCGCGCCGCCGGCGCGCCCGAACCCACCCCGGTCGAGCAGGTCGCGCCGCCGAAGCAGGCCGCCCCGGCCACCGAGCCGGTCGCCGAGATCGTCGCCGAGGCGAACCTGGTCGGTGATGCCGAGGTGGGCACCGATCTGATCAGCGTCGCCGAGGAGCAGGCCACCGCGCCGAAGAAGGCGACCTCGCGCCGCGCCAAGAGCAAGCCCGCCGCCGAGCAGGCCCCGCAGCAGCAGTCCCGTGGC